>CAXBEC010000719.1:0-1875 GCA_963974145.1 uncultured Alphaproteobacteria bacterium
CCGGCGGGCGTGATCAGCCAGACCAGCCTGGAAGTAGAGCAACTGGGCGGGCGCATTGCGCGTACCGATGAACGGCTCGATTCGCTCAAGACATCTGTTTTTCGGCTCATGGAACTGATCGAAAACAAGGCCCGCCAGGAAACGCCGCCAAAAACAGCACCCGCGAAACCGGAAACAACCGGCGCGATCAATCCGGCCACGACCACGCGCAATGCCGATGCGGCAAAGATCCGTGCACAGCTCGATCAGGTACAGGGCCGCAATACGGAACTGGAACGGGAAGTCTCGCGTCATCGCGATGTGGAGGTAAGCCTGCTGACGACGATGCGGGATATCCGCGCGGCGAGCCAGGCAAAAAGCGAGTTCCTGGCGAATATGAGCCATGAGCTGCGCACGCCGCTGAACGCGATTATCGGTTTCGCGGAAATCATGGAATCCCAACTGGTCGGGCCGCTGGGTTCCGAACAGTATGTCGGCTACGCGAAGGATGTGCGGGAAAGCGGCCAGTATCTGCTGGAACTCATCAACGATATCCTCGACCTGTCCAAAATTGAATCCGGGCAGCTTGAATTCGTCGAGGATATTGTCGACCTGCGAGAAACCGTTGAGGTCTGCATGCGCATGGTCGCGGACCAGGCGAATGAGGCGGGCCTGAAGACCAGCGTGAATATTGCGGATGATTTGCCCAATATGCATGCGAATACGCGGATGATCCGGCAGATCCTGTTGAACCTGTTGTCCAACGCAGTGAAATTCACGCCCTCCGGCGGCAAAATCAGCGTATCGCTTTTTCGTGACGACGAAACCGGCGACATCCTGCTCGAGGTTCGGGACAATGGCATTGGCATTGCCCAGCAGAATATTGCCCGCGTCATGCGGCCGTTTGAACAGGTTGAAGGCAGCGCGCGCGACGCGAGCCAGCGCGGTACCGGGCTGGGCCTGCCGATGGCGAAATCGCTCGTTGAACTGCATGGCGGAATCTTCACGCTGGACAGCGCGATTGACGAAGGGACGACGATCACCCTGCGCTTCCCGGCAAAGCGTGTGGTCTGACCCGGCTGTAGCCACCTCCCGGCACGCTGCGGTATGCTGCCCGCCTGAAGGGAAAACCCGCAGGCATAAAAGGGGAGTATAATCGATGACAATCAGGACAGTGGCGATTTTGAGCCCGGGTGATATGGGCCATACGGTCGGCATGGCCCTCCGCAAGCACGGGTTGCGGGTGATTACCTGCCTTGCCGGGCGCAGCGACCGCACCCGAAAACTGTCTGAGAAGGCCGAAATCGAGGACCTGCCAACGCTCGAGGTGCTGGTGGGAGAAGCGGACCTGATCCTTTCCATCATGCCACCCGCCGCCGCCATTTCCACGGCGGAGCAGGTTGCGGCGGCGATGCAGGCATCCGGGCACACGCCCTATTACGCGGATTGCAACGCTGTTTCGACTGCCACAACGCTGAAAACTGCAGAGATTATCAAGGCGGCGGGCGCGTCGTTTATCGATGCGGGGATCGTCGGTTCGCCACCGGGACGAACGGCGCTGCCGACCCGTTTCTATGTCAGCGGTCCCGACGCCGGTGTCATGGATGCCCTGGCCAGCGAGCATATCGCGGTGCGGCCGCTCGGCCCCGAAATCGGCCGGGCATCGGTTCTGAAAATGTGTTTCGCCGCGACGACCAAGGGAACATGGACACTCTATACTGCCGCTCTGGTGACGGGCGAAGTGATGGGCCTGTCCGAAGTCCTGCTGGCGGAACTGAAAAGCAGTCGTCCGGATGTCGAGGCGGAGATGCGGCGCTGGGTGCCGCGGCTTCCCGTCGATGCGGGCCGCTGGATCGGCGAAATGGAGGAAATCGCGGCCACCTTTGGCCATGCGGG
>CAXBEC010000720.1:0-1874 GCA_963974145.1 uncultured Alphaproteobacteria bacterium
ACTGACCACCCCGAACGACCCCGCGGAAAGCGTCTTACAGGGATTGGCGGAGCTCCTGGCGCGGACAGGTGTGCCGATGTCCGGTCTGGACGCAATCGCGCATGGCACGACGCTTGTGACCAATGCGGTGATCGAACGGCGCGGCGCGGTAACGGGCATGCTCGTCACCAAAGGGTTTCGCGATGTACTCGATATCGCGATGGAGCGTCGCTACGACCTGTTTGACCTGCGGCTGGAATTCGCCGAGCCGGTGGTGCCGCGCGCCCTGCGGGCCGAAATTGACGAACGGATGATGTTCGACGGTGCGATCGGGTCCCCGCTGGACCGGGAAGAAGTCGAAAGCGCTGTGACACGCCTTGTCGAGGATCACGGGATCAAGGCGCTGGCGATCTGTTTCCTGCATGCCTATGTGGATCCCGCGCATGAGGATTCTGCGCGGGAGATCGTTGCGGCGCTCTATCCCGACCTTCTGGTGACGACGTCATCGGAGGTCCTGCCGTTCATGCGGGAGTATGAACGCTGGTCGACGACGACGGTCAACGCCTATGTCCGTCCCCTCACCGCGCGTTACCTGCAACGGCTGGAATCGGGACTGGCAGCGATGGGTTTCGACGGAAGGCTGCTGGTGATGACGTCTTCCGGCGGCATGGTCACGCCCGACATCGCGCAACGATTCCCGGCCCGATTGATCGAATCCGGCCCGGCGGCGGGCGCGCTGATGGCGGCCTATTTGGGCGAACGGCTGGGCGAACCGAACCTGCTTTCCTTCGATATGGGCGGGACGACAGCCAAGGGGGCCCTGATCCGCGACGGGCGTCCCCTGCGGCGCTACGAATTCGAGGTCGCCCGCGAGCATGAGTTCAAGCATGGCAGCGGGCTTCCCCTGCGCATTCCGGTGATCGACATGATCGAGATCGGCGCCGGCGGCGGTTCGATCGCCGAAGTCGACGAACGCAATCTTCTGGCGGTCGGTCCCCGCAGCGCCGGGGCCGACCCGGGACCGGCCTGTTACGGGCTGGGCGGCAAACAGCCGACCCTGACGGATGCGAACCTGGCGTTGGGCTACCTGGTGCCGGATGCCTTTCTGGGCGGGCGCATGGCATTGGATACAGGCGCCGCAACACGGGCGATCGAGTCCGGCGTCGCCACAACACTGGGTGTCGATACCACCCGCGCCGCCTGGGGTATCCATGAAGTGATCAACGAGGATGTGGCCCGTGCCTTTCGGGTGCATGCCTCCGAAATCGGCTTCGATTACCGTCGGTGCGCGATGATCGCATTCGGCGGGTCCGGCCCCGCGCATGCGTTGCGGGTGGCCCGGAAGCTGCGCATTCCAAAGGTCATTTTTCCGGTCGGTGCGGGCGTCATGTCCGCCATCGGTCTGTTGATGACGCCCATTTCCTACGCGACGCTTCGGTCGGGTCAGATAAAACTGAACGATCTGGACGAGGCGGGCCTCGAAGCCGGTTTCGCACCGGTCGAAAACCAGGCCGTTGCCCTGTTGATCGAGGCAGGCGTCCCTGCCGCCAAAATTCAAATAGAGCGCCGGCTCGACATGCGGTTTCAGGGTCAGGGTCATGAGGTCGAAGTCATCCTGCCGGGCAGGTTCGAGGTCAGGGGGCTGGCGGAACTGTACGAGCAGACCTATGCCAGGATATTCGCGGCAACCCCGCTGGGCACCGAAATCGAGATCGTCAACTGGAAGATCGAAGCGAGCGGTCCGCGACCGGGTTTCGCGGATCGTTACCAGCCCTTCAGCGGCGCCCGCAACAGCGACGAAGTGATCCGGACCGTGCAGGCCTATTTTGATGACAATGGGGGCTTCGCCGCCTGCCCGGTTGTCGACCGCTATGCGCTGGCCGAGGGCCGGGTCA
>CAXBEC010000721.1:0-1872 GCA_963974145.1 uncultured Alphaproteobacteria bacterium
CCGCATACCGCCGGGCAATGGCGAGGCCGATGCCTTTCGGCGTGGATGCCCCTGTTATTAACGCGACCTTGCCGACCAGCCCATCCGTCAATCCGCTCATGGCGACTCTCCCCGGTATATCTGTCTGACGACAGGTTACGCCGCCCGGTCCGGTTTTCGAAACGACAAAAGCGTGGCAGTTGGACGATGCGGCCGGATTCGCTACCATCCGGCACAGGTGACAATTTCAAAGGTCAGGACGATGCAACAGACCGGCCCCAGGCAACCGATTGGCGGCGCATCCACATGGCGCGGTGCGGATCTTGCCCAATCGACACACTGGATCCATCCGCTGAGTGCTTCCGCCATCGCGGAAATCGATGCCGCGGTTGCGGGCGTGAAGGGCCGTCCCTGGGAAACGCTGACGGCGGAGGATTTTCCGCTGCCTGAATTCGGGCCGGAACTGCAGCGTATCGCGGCGGAACTGGAAGACGGTTGCGGCGTGATGAAAATGACCGGTCTGCCGGTCGAGCGTTACGCGGAAGCGGAGCTGCGCGCACTATACTATGCTATCGGAACGCATCTCGGCACGCCGGTGCAGCAGAATGGCGGCCGCGGGTTGATGCGCGACATCCGTGATAACAGCCGCAATGGCGGCAAACGGGTCGACTCGGCGGAAGGACTGCCCTGGCACAATGACCGGGCCGATGTTGTGGCGCTGCTCTGTGTCCGGCAGGCCCGTAACGGTGGGATCAGCCGGATCGTCAGCGCGACGGCAATCCACGACACGATGCTTGCCCGCCGCCCGGACCTTGTCGAAACGCTGTACGAGGATTTCGAGCGCTATTCTCCGGGGGACGAGGTTGGTGCGGTAACGGGCAGTTATCCGTTATCGGTCTTCGGCGTGCAGGACGGTTATTTCACCAGCCATTATTCGCGGACCTATATCGAACAGGCGCAGAGCGTGCCCGGCGTGCCGCCGTTGACGGACAGGCAGCGGGAGGCGCTGGATATGCTGGTAGAGGTCGCCGAGGAACTCTGCTTCGAAATGCCGCTGGCGCCGGGCGACATTCAGTGCCTCAACAATCATATCATCTATCATGGCCGGACCCCGTTCACGGATGATGCGCAGGCGGGGGAAGACCGTTTATTATACCGGCTGTGGCTGTCGATGCCGAACAGCCGGCCGCTGCCGCAAAGCCATGCGGTATTGTGGGGAAATGTCGATGCCGGCGGGTTGCGCGGCGGCGTTCAGGCCTGAATCTTGTAAGGAAAACAATTGATGCAATGGGTGGAAGCGAACGGCGCAAGCCTGCGCTGTGAGGTAAGCGGTGCCGGCAAGGAAACGGTTGTGCTGATACATGAACTGGGCGGATCGCTCGACAGCTGGGACCTGACGCTGCCGGCGTTCCAGGACCGGTTCCGGGTCCTGCGCTACGATCTGCGCGGTTTCGGCATGTCGGAAAAGACAAAGGGCGCCCTGTCCATCGACATCCTGAACGGCGACCTTGTCGCATTGCTGGACGCGCTGGGGATCGAAGGACCCTGCCATGTGGTCGGAATTGCGCTGGGCGGCGGCATTGCGCTTGGCTTCGGCATCGGCCATCCCGAACGCGTGAAGCGGCTTGTTGCCACCAGCCCGGCCATTGGCCGCGCATCGGAAGAGGTCCGGGCGGGCATGCTGACACGGGCGGAAACCGTGGAACGGGAAGGTATGCGCGCCGTCGTCGACACCAGCCTCAACCGCTCCTTCCCGGAAGAAATCCGCAGTGCCGTGGTGCGCTTCCCCGCCTACCGGCAGCGCTGGATGACAAACGACCCATGGGGGTTTGCGGCGATCAACCGGATGCTGGCTGATATGAACCTTGCGGACGATCTGGAGCGGATCAAGAG
>CAXBEC010000722.1:0-1865 GCA_963974145.1 uncultured Alphaproteobacteria bacterium
CGCCACCGCATGGACAGTCAGCCCCTTGGCCAACAGCCGTTGGGCCACGGCCCGGCCGATCCCGCTGGACGCGCCGGTGACGAGGGCGGTGGTGTAGTCATTGAGAGGCATGGGGACTCCTTGGGTCGCGGTGACGAGATAATTGCTGGTTCGGTAAATGATAGAGCCTTCCTGTCGTGAAGCGAATACGGGGGCATTACCGGGCGGGAGCGAACGGCGCCGGGCATCGCATTGCCGCCGGCGGCGCAGACCGACGGCGGATTTATCGCCGCCATCACCACATCGCAGGCCCTTGCCGCCGCCGCCCTGCGCTGCTCATAACTTGCCGCCGCCGCCCTGCGCTGCTCATAATATGCAATTGGAACATGCATAGGCTTGTGGGAGGCTGTTATGGAACCCGTTATCACCCCGATCGACGCCACGCTTGGCGCGAGGATCACCAATATCGACCTGGCGAATCTGGACGACGCCACCTGGCGGGTCGTCGAGGACGCTTTCCATGAATACGGCGTGCTGGTCTTTCCGGGCCAGGGGTTGAGCCCCGAGGACCAGTATGATTTCGCCTGCCGCTTCGGCGAGATCGAGGTGACGCGCCCCGGCTGCGAGGGGCAGACGGTCTATATCAGCAACGAGAAGGATGCCGGAAAGGTCTTCTCGCCCGAGGAAACCCGCTTCAAGCAGTTGCGCGGCAATGAGGGCTGGCATATCGACAGCACCTATATGCCGATCGCGGCCAAGGCGGGGCTGCTGCAGGCAAACGTGATCCCGTCCACCGGCGGCGGCACGGAATTCGCCGATACGCGCGCCGGTTATGACGCGCTGGACGAGGCCATGAAGCGCCGTATTGCCGGCCTGTCCGCCTACCACTCGATCTATGCCAGCCAGGCGAAGATCGGCCATAAGGCCGAAACCGGGTCCGGCTACGGCTATCACGACAAGGGCATGCCGCTTCGCCCGCTGGTGCGCACGCATCCGGTCACCGGGCGCAAATCGCTCTGCATCGCGCGCCATATCTTCCGCATGCCGGGGCTGGAGGATGACGCGGCGATGGCGTTGCTGGACGAACTCATCGAGTTCACCTGCCAGCCGCCACGGGTCTATTCGCATAAATGGACCGTCGGCGATCTCGTGGTCTGGGATAACCGCTGTATCCTGCACCGCGCCATGCCTTATGATTTCAGCGAGCTTCGCATTCTGCAGACGAACCGTATCGCCGGTGATCCGGCCAGCGAACTGGCACCGACGGAACGTGACCCCTACGCCACTGAATTCCGCCCAATGGGCGCGGAAATGGCCGGGACCAAGGTCACCGCAGCCGCCTGACCGGAATTGCCGCGCAGTTTGTTGAACAATCCTTTAAAAAAAAACGGGAGCGAATCGATGACAGAACGGCCATCCGCCTTTCGCGGCATCCGGCACGTTGCATTCCGGGTAAAGAACCTGGAGGAATGTGAGAAGTTCTATATCGACGTCATGGGCATGGAACTGCTCAGCCGCGCCAATGAAAACCTTGTGTATCTGACCTGCGGTAACGACAACCTGTCGCTGGCGCGTGCCAAATCGGATACCAAAGAAGGCGGTGTCTTCGACCATTACGGATTTATCGTGGAAAGCCGGGAAACCCTTGATGCCTGGTACGACTATTTCAAGTCGATCGACGTGCCGGTGATCGACCGGCCGCATGATCACGCGGATGGCGCGCGCAGTTTCCACATCAAGGACCCGGCGGGGAATATCATCCAGCCGATCTATCACCCGGCAATCTCCGCCCAGCAATTCGGGTAGGAAGCAGGACGGGTCCTTAATTTAGCAGGGGAGGTTGCCATGCAGGCGGTTGCGAGCACCGAGGCGGAAATCAGGGAATT
>CAXBEC010000723.1:0-1859 GCA_963974145.1 uncultured Alphaproteobacteria bacterium
CCGGATAACCGCTGGCGGCCATGACGACGGACAGGGCTGATCCCGGCCGCCAGCGTAGTGCGAAGCTGTTCAGCACGCCGTCGCAGGCCGCAATCATGGCCGTGAGAATATCCGACATCAGCAGGGCCATCAGCACCTGGCATTCCGGGTCGCCGAAACGGACATTGTACTCGATCAACTGCGGGCGGTCGTTATCGATCATCAGCCCGGCATAGAGAATCCCCTTATAGGGCCGGCCATCGGCTTTCATCCCCGCGACCGTCGGCCGGATAATCGTTTCCATGACCGTTTCCGCGAGCGCTTCGGTCATGACCGGCGCCGGGGCATAGGCCCCCATGCCGCCGGAATTCGGCCCCTTGTCGCCATCGAAGACAGCCTTGTGGTCCTGGGCGGAAATCAGCGGCAGGGCGTGTTCCCCGTCGCAGAGCGCGAAGAAACTGGCTTCCTCCCCGCGCAGGAAGGCCTCGACGACGACTTCCGCGCCGGCATTGCCGAAACGGCTGTCGACCATGGCGTCATCGATGGCGGCAATCGCTTCCTCGACGGTTTCGGCGACGGTAACGCCCTTGCCGGCGGCGAGCCCGTCCGCCTTGACGACGATGGGCGCGCCCTGCTCGCGAACATAGGCGCGCGCGGCCTCCGCATCCGTGAAGCGCCCATAGGCGGCGGTGGGGATGTTGTATCGGGCGCAGAAATCCTTGGTAAACCCCTTGGACCCTTCAAGCGATGCCGCCGCCGCGCTGGGGCCGAAGGATTTGACGCCGATAGCGTCCAGCCGGTCGACAAGACCCATCACCAGCGGGCCTTCCGGTCCGACGACCACGAATTCGATGGCGTTTTCCTGCACGAAAGCGATCAGGGCATCGAGGTCGTCGGCGGCAATCGGCACGCATTCGGCCTCCTGCGCGATACCGGCATTCCCCGGCGCGCAAAACAGCTTGCTGCACAGGGGCGAGGCCGCGATGGCCCAGCACAGGCTGTGTTCGCGCCCGCCGGAACCGACCACCAGAACTTTCATACTCTCCCTCCACGCGATGACATATCGATGTATACTCAGGGACCCTACATATCACGCTGCCTCAAAAATGCCTGAATTTTCCGCCGAAACCACACCCAATCTACCCGAATATTCCGTATCGGAACTGTCGGGCGCGCTCAAGCGGACGGTCGAGGACGCGTATTCCTATGTCCGGGTGCGGGGGGAGGTTTCGGGCTTCAAGCGCGCGGCTTCCGGGCATCTCTACCTGGCGCTGAAAGATGAGAACGCGGTGCTGGACGGCGTCTGTTGGCGCGGTGTTGCAGGGCGCCTGTCGATCCAGCCAGAAGACGGCATGGAAGTCATCGCCACGGGGAAGCTGACGACCTATCCGGGCCGGTCGAAATACCAGATCGTGATCGAATCGATGGATCTGGCGGGCGAGGGCGCGTTGCTCAAGATGCTGGAGGACCGCCGCCGCAAGCTCGGGGCCGAAGGGCTGTTCGACGAGGCGCGCAAGAAGCCGATTCCCTATCTGCCGTCGGTGATCGGCGTCGTGACCTCGCCAACGGGCGCGGTGATTCGCGATATCCTGCACCGGCTGGCCGACCGGTTCCCCCGGCATGTCCTGCTGGCGCCGGTCCTGGTACAGGGCAATACGGCCGCCGCGCAGGTCGTGGCCGCCATTGAAGGGTTCAATCGCCTGACGGCGGGGGGCGAGATCCCCCGGCCGGACGTGCTGATCGTCGCGCGGGGCGGCGGCAGTCTGGAGGATCTCTGGGCCTTCAACGAGGAAATTGTCGTGCGCGCCGTCGCCGCGTCGGAGATTCCGGTGATTTCGGCGGTCGGCCACGAAACGGACACCACCCTGATCGACTTCGCG
>CAXBEC010000724.1:0-1854 GCA_963974145.1 uncultured Alphaproteobacteria bacterium
GGATTACCCTTCATGGCAAATTCCTTTCCACTGACCGGTAACTGGCAATATATACGTCCGCAACCGATAGCATGGGTGCCACGGGATCGTCTGAAAAATGACAATATGCCATGACCACCACAACAGGGACCGCGCCATGACCAGCCTCGCCCCCCGCCTCGCCAGCGCCCGCCTCACGGGCGCCGCCATCCATCCGGAGGCGAGCGAGTTGCCCGCTACGCTGGACGACGCCTATGCGATACAGCGTGCCGTTGCGGCATTGCTTGGTCGCGATTCCGATGCCTGGAAGGTCGGTTCCACTTCCGCCGAAGCGCAACGGAAACTCGGCACGACCGAACCGGGCGCCGCGCGGGTGTCGGCGCGGTTCCGGTTTCAGTCGGGGGACACGGTGCCGGTATATGCGGCGCATGACCTTTGGGTGGAGGCGGAATTCGCCCTGCGGCTCGGCGCCGACCTGCCGCCGCGCGAGGCGGCCTACACGAAGGAAGAGGTCGCCGACGCCATCGACGGGATCGCCCCGGCGCTGGAAATCGTCGGGTCGCGGCTGGCGGGCGGATTGTCCGGCGCGGGACGGCTGATGGTCACGGCCGATGGCAGCGCCAATGTGGCGCTGGTCACGGGCGATGTCGTGGCGGACTGGCGCGGCTTCGACCTGCCGGGTCACGCGGTGCGCCTGATCCGCAACGGCACGCAGGAAGGATCAGGCGCCGGCGCCAACGCGCTCGGCGACCCGGTCAATGTCATGCTGTGGATCGCCAATCACCAGCGCAGCCGCGACGGTCTGAAGGCGGGCGAGATGGTGTCGACCGGCACCTGCACGGGGCTGATACGGGTCGCGCCGGGGGATGCGCTTGCCGGAGATTTCGGCGACATCGGCACGGTAACCGCGCGGCTCAAACAGGCCGGCTGACGCCGACGGCGCGGGGCTAATCCTTTCCCCGCGCCTTGCGTCGTTTATAGGCGCTGAGGATATAGGGCTGGGAGATGCCCAGCACGGCGAGGATCAGGAAGAAGGCCGCGAGCGGCTGCAGCGGGATCTGCCACCATTCGCCGTCGAACATCTTCAGCGAGTTCTGCAGGTTGGTCTCCACCATCTCGCCCAGGATCAGCCCGATGGCGACCGGGGCCAGGGCGAAGCCGAAGCGCCGGAACAGGTAGCCGATGACGCCGAAGACCAGCGCGATATAGACATCGATCATCGCCTGGGCCAGCGAATAGGCGCCCAGCACGCTGAACGCGAAGACGATGGGCCAGAGAATGCCGCGCGGCACCAGCGTCACCCGCGCAAACAGCTTGGCGGCGAACAGGCCGAGCCCGAAGAACATGATATTGGCGACCAGCATCGCGCCGAATATCGCGTAGACCTTGTCGATCTGTTCGGTGAAAAGATGCGGCCCCGGCCGCAGCCCGTGCACCAGCAGCCCGACCAGGATCACCGCGGTGGTGCCGCTGCCCGGAATGCCGAGCACCATGGTCGGCACCATCGCCCCGCCGGTGGCGGCGTTGTTGGCGGCTTCCGCGCCGGCCACGCCCTCGACCGCGCCCTTGCCGAATTCCTCCGGCGTCTTCGACCAGCGCTTGGCTTCGGAATAGCCGATCATGGAGGCGACCGTCGCCCCCTCCGCCGGCAGGATGCCGATGAAGGTGCCGATGCCGCTGGACCGCAGCACGGTCTTCCAGATCTTTTTGTAGTCGAGCATGGAGGGCAGCTTCACCGCCTTCATGGATATCTGTTCGACGATCAGGTTGAGGCGCGTCGACTGCACCAGCAGCTCGCTCAGCGCGAACATGCCGACCAGCACGGGGATGAAGTTCAGCCCCTCATAGAGTTCGTAATTGCCCCACATGAAGCGT
>CAXBEC010000725.1:0-1842 GCA_963974145.1 uncultured Alphaproteobacteria bacterium
CGGAATCGGCTTTGAAAGCGCTGGCATTCTTCTTGTCTATGGCGGCGCCATACTGGTTCAAACCAGTACCGGATAATGTTGCGTCGAGTATGGCCGGTATGGCGGGGGTCCGGTTTTGTTTTGTTTGTGAATCCTGTTCCCGCTACAGGGACCCGTAAAGTCCAACGACCAGGATCAATGAGGTGAGAACCGCGATTGTTTTCGCAGCAGGATGCCAGTTTCCGACAAGCCGCCGCGCGCGGTCGCCGAATGTCAGTACAATCAGCGTCAAACCAAAAAATCGAACACCGCGCGTCACGATGATCGCCAGGAGAAACGGTAGAAACGGATAATCGAACGCACCACTCCCCAGCGTTGCGACCTGCAGCGGCAAGGGAAAAAAGCTGATGCTTGCGATAAGCCAGAAGCCATCGGTGGCCAGATCGCGCTCAAACGCCCGAAGCGCTTCGCTGAGACCGAGCCAGCCGGAAAGGTCCGTTCCGATCGTATCGAACAGGTAATATCCGATGACGTAAAATGCGATCGAGGCGGTAATGCAGCCGGCGAGGACCGTGCCTGCAAGAAGCCAGGCACGATCGCGCTGCCAGAGAAGCGCCGGCACGAGAAACACTTCCATGGGAAACGGCACAAACGAGCTTTCAAGGAACGCAACTGCAAACAGGCCGCCAAGACCCCATTTTCCTTCGACTGCCTTTTTCAATTTTTGCACGATGGAAGCTACACATTATTAGGCTGTATCAAGGATATTATGTGCCTTTTCCAGAATATCCAGACAGCGCTTACCCATCCCGCGCCACTCGCTCCCGTAACTGAAATTTCTGAATCTTGCCGCTGGCCGTACGCGGCATTTCGTCGATCACTTCCAGCCGTTCCGGGAAGTAGTTCTTCGCCATGTTCTTTTCGTTCAGGTAGGCAATCATGTCCTCCAGGGTCAGCCCCTTCGCGCCCGGCTTCAGGGTCACGAAGGCGCAGGCGCGTTCGCCGAGGCGTTCGTCGGGCATGGCGACGATGGCGGCGTCCTGCACCGCGGGGTGGCGGTAGAGCAGTTCCTCGACCTCCACGACCGGAATATTCTCGCCGCCGCGGATGATCACGTCCTTGCTGCGGCCGCTGATGCGGATATAGCCATCGGTGCGCATGCGGGCATTGTCGCCGGTGTCGAACCAGCCGTCGGCGTCGGTCGCAAACAGTTCCGGCCGTTTCAGATAACCGACGAAATTGAACGCGCCGCGCACCTGCAGCCGCCCCTCCGTATCCGTCGGCACCGGATTGTCGTTGTCGTCAACGACCCGCACCTCCATGCCGTCCAGCGCGCCGCCGTCGGATTCGAAAATCCGATCCGGCGGGTCGCTGGGCCGCGTCATGGCGGCGGCGCCGTTTTCGGTCATCCCCCAGCAGGCAACCACGGTAGCGCCCAGCCGGTTCTGCGCCCGTTCCACCAGTACGCGCGGGATCGGCGCGCCGGCGGTCAGGAATATCCGCAAGCTGCCGACATCGCAGTCATCCACCGCCGGCGCATTGGCGAGGTCGGCGAGGAACGGCGTCGACGCCATGCAGAATGTGGCGCGTTCCTCCTGTATGATCCGCGCCGCCTGCGCCGGATCCCAGACATCCATCAGCACAGCGGTCGCGCCGAGGAATACCGGCATGACCAACCCGTAGCCGAAACCGGTCAGATGGGCCAGCGGCGACGGCATCAGGATGACATCGTCGGGCGTCAGTTCGATGCGTTCGACGAACTTCACCATATTGCCGATCAGCGTGTTCTGGTTATGCATCACCCCCTTGGGCTGGCCCGTCGTGCCGGAGGTATAGAGCAGCAGCGAAACATCGCCGGGATCG
>CAXBEC010000726.1:0-1832 GCA_963974145.1 uncultured Alphaproteobacteria bacterium
GTAAGGTAAAAAATGCAATTTTTTGCATCTAAAGCGCAGCAAACAGCGAAAATTGTTGCATTTCCGCAGGAACAGACGAGGCGCTGCTTCAGGCCCTCGCAGCGACTCTGGCGCTCTGCGTCGATCGCTGAGGTTCGGCGAGTGCGTGCTTTTCCCGGTAAAAGCCTGTCAGAAGCATGCTGACCTGCCGGCCGTCATCAGACAGTGGCAGGCTAAGACGGTAAAAATGGCCACCACCCAGGTTCGGCGGGTAGGGGGCGTCCAGAAGAAGGGCCTTTTTTGTCAGCGCAGACTTCTTGTTCGCTGGACCGACAAGAGAATAGATCGGGGATATACCGGGTTCGTCCAGATATCGGCCGGTGATTTCATTGCGGCTTATTTTGGTGAGGGCGGTTCCGTAGAGCCGGACCCGAAAGCGGATCGGGTCATATTCGACATCGAATAAAATGATATTCGGCAACAGCCTGGGGATATCCAGAGGATCCATATCACGCCGTGCAGGCATATCCCGACCGTCGCAAATCGAGGTCCAGTAATCGTAAAGCTGGATAAGTTTGGGATGCGGAATTGTCTCACGGAAAGTATTCATGACAGGGCCTGTTCAGCATCTCTATATTAAAACCATACGGGATATTGGCTAACAAATGGTTTATACGTGCACTCACTAGACGATCAAAAATTGCAATCTATAGATGTGTCATTCCTTGGCAGGGAAGCAGCCCGGGTCGTCGATTTCTGGTTCGGCCCGCTGCCGCGAGAACAGCGCCCTGTCTGGTTTGAGAAAAACGATGCTTTTGATGCAGCGATCCGGGACGGGTTTGCGTCATTGCATGAACTTGCTGTGTCGGGCGTATGCGATGCCATGGCATCGGATCCGAGGGGCAGCCTGGCGCTCGTTATCGTGCTGGACCAGTTCTCGCGAAACCTGTTTCGGGGCGACCCGAAAGCCTTTGCCTGGGATGACACGGCGCTGTCGCATGCGCGGCGGGCCATTGACCGCGGCTTCGCCCCGGCGTTACCGGTGGTGGAGCGTCAATTCCTGTACATGCCTTTTCAGCACAGCGAGGACCTGACGGTACAGGCGGAATCCGTTGCGCTGTTTGAAACGATTGGTGAACACGCGCTGGGTTTTGCGCGGCGTCACCAGGAAATCATCGAACGGTTCGGCCGTTTTCCGCACCGCAATGCGGTTCTGGGCCGGGAATCCACGGCGGAGGAGCTGAAGTTTCTCGAGGAACCGAACTCGTCCTTCTGACCCGAAATCAGAGACACCGCGGAATCGAAAGAAGGCCGCCTTTTGCGGTTACGGCGCGTCCGGTTCAGGGCTGGTCGCGGGCGACCCCTCGGGGTCCCGGCGCAGGAACATGGCGTTCAGCAGGCCGTGCAGGGCGCCGTATAATTCCTGGAATTGCGAGATAAAACCGTTCCAGCCCAGTCCGGGACTGTCGGCGACCAGATCGAAATAGATATCTTCCAGAGTGGTCTTATTGTCGATTCGACGCAGTATCGCCGCTGTCAGCGGCGGTGCTGTGGCAATTACGGTCAGATCATCGAACCGGGCCTGAAAGGCCGTATCCGGCGTAACCTTTTCTGCCAGCGCGGCGCCGGTACGATGTTTCAGCACCGGGATGGCAGTGGCTGCAAACCCTTCGTGTCGTACCTCCTTGCCCGCGGGTGTGGCGTAAAAAATATGCTTGGCGATATTGCCGCCGATCAGTTCGGCCACGGCGGCTTTCTCCATCGCCGGCAACGCGGCAAAGCGGCGGCGTAGGGGAATATCGTCGATATAGGTCAACGGATCGTAACGGCCAGACGGCACAAAGGACGCGATA
>CAXBEC010000727.1:0-1832 GCA_963974145.1 uncultured Alphaproteobacteria bacterium
CCGCGTATAGGACTGGTCGAAGAAGAAATCGTCGAGCGGTTCCTTGAGCGGAATCCGCCGGATCGGGAAGGGGCCGGTTTCCGCAATGCCTTCCTCCATTCCCTTTTCGTAATTATGCACGAAGCCGGCGAAAATCTTCGGCGGGTTGGCGGCGTATGAAATCTCCCAGATCTCGGGTACATCCTTCAGTGCTGCGATGAAGCTGTTACGGGGAGCCGCCTGGTAGACGGCGCTGACCCGCGACGAAATCTTGCCATGCAAACCCGTCACCGGAATGACCTTCAGGGGCGACAGGTCCCTGCCGTCCAGCAGGACCAGCGTATGCGGCAGGTAGTTGGCGACGGCGACGACGCGCCCGTCATGCGAGATGGCGAGGTTGCGGGTGTTGATCCCGGCCCGGATTTCGGCCACGACCTGCAGGCTGTACAGGTCATACTTGGTGATCCAGCCATCGCGGGAGGCGAAATAGACGAACCGTCCCTCGGGGGAGAATTTTGGGCCACCATGCAGGGCGAAGCGGCTTTCAAACCGGGTGATCGGTTCGAACCTGTCGCCGTCCAGAATGGTGACATGGTGATCGCCGCTTTCGACAACGACGAACAGGTTCAGCGGATCGGCGGTAAAGACCGGCGTTGGGGGCAGCGTGTCGGGATCGACAACAACGACGTGGCTGGCGACGATCTCCGTGTCAGCCCAGACCGGCGGCGCGGCCAATGGCGTAAAAATCAAATCCGTCAGCGCCGCGATCTCGTCCTTGCCGAGTATTTCGCTGAAAGCGGGCATCTGTGTCGCGGGGCGGCCCAGGGTGATGGTTCGGACTGCGCCTTTCTGACGCAGCCGTTTGAGACTTTCCGGCAGCAGTGCGGGGCCGGTCAGCCCCAATCGGTCGACGCCGTGACAGGCGGCGCAATGTTCCTGATACAGCCGCCCGGTATCAGCTGCCTGCGTGTTTGAAAAAATCGGGAACAACCCGAGCAGTGTCGCACAGAGCGCTACGCTATTCCGCCGCAGCCACATGCCTGCCTCCG
This sequence comes from uncultured Alphaproteobacteria bacterium, assembly GCA_963974145.1. GTDB lineage: Bacteria > Pseudomonadota > Alphaproteobacteria > UBA8366 > MarineAlpha4-Bin1. The sequence continues at coordinate 1,029 of CAXBEC010000727.1, forward strand.
TCGGTATCCAGGCCAATTTCTTCGTCACGCAGATAACAGGCCGGATCCTCGGCCCACAGATTGTCGGTCATCCGCAGCGCCCGCACGCGGGTATTGCCGCCGCAGATATCGAAATATCCGCATCGTCCGCAACGCCCCTCGACCTGCCTCGGCTTCTGCTTCAACCCGGCCATGACAGGGTCGCTCAGGTCGTTCCAGATAGCCGAGAATGGCCGCTTTCGCACATTGCCGAGGTCGTAATGCCACCACATGGTATCCGGGTGGACATTGCCCAGATTGTCGATATTGGAGATGTTTACACCTGATGAGTTGCCGCCCCAGGCCGCCAGTTTGGCGCGGATATGGTCGACACTATCGGGGAAATGCCGGGCGACCCAGTGCAGGAAATAGACACCGTCCGCGTCGTTATTGCCGGTGACGAATTCCTTTTCCGCGCCCCGGCTCACATAATCCCAGCACCGCGCGAAGACCATGTCCATCGCATCGCGTGTCGTGCGGTGCAGGGCGTCGTCCTCGCGGTATCGGTTTCCGCGCCCGGCATAGACCAGATGCGATAGATAGAATTTGTCGATGTCTTCCGCGTCGGCGAGGTCCATCAGACCGGGCAGCGAGCCGACGTTTTTTTCCGTCATGGTGAAACGCAGCCCGACCTTGATGCCCCGCTCCTTGCAGTGCCGCATCCCGCCCAGTGCCGCGTCGAACGCACCTTCCTGCCGGCGAAATTCGTCATGTACGGAGCCGATGCCGTCCAGGCTGATTCCGACATAGTCGTAGCCGATTTCGGCGATACGGTGACTGGTTTCG
>CAXBEC010000728.1:0-1829 GCA_963974145.1 uncultured Alphaproteobacteria bacterium
CGGGCCGGACGGCCGACGCAGTGCAGGCGGACGATCGCGAGATGTTCGCGTTCGATGGCGCGGCCCCCATGAAGGACGCGGCGGTGGTGCTGTCGGGCACGACGCATCTGCTGTCTTCCGTGCCGCCGGGCGCCGATGGCGACCCGGTCCTGAACTGGCACGCGGACGATATTGCGGCGATTTCCGGGCTGCGCTGGATCGGTTACCTGTCGACGACCGGCGTCTATGGTGACCGGCAGGGCGGCTGGGTCGATGAAAATTCTCCGCGGGAGCCGACCGGCCCGCGCGGCGAAAGGCGGGTTGCGGCGGAAGACGGCTGGTTTGCGCTTGGCGCACGCTGCGGCGTGCCGGTACAGAGTTTTCGGCTGGCGGGGATCTACGGGCCGGGCCGCAACGCGCTGGAAACCGTCCGGAGCGGCAGGGCCCGCCGGGGTATCAAGCCGGGTCAGGTTTTCAGCCGGATCCATGTCGAAGACATCGCCACCGTGTTGCGGGCGTCCATTGCGCGGCCCCATGCGGGGGCCGCTTACAATGTTTGCGATGATGAAGCGGCCCCGCCGGAAACCGTGATCGAATTTGCCTGCGAATTGCTGGGAGTCGAACCGCCGGCGCCCGTGGCGTTCGAGGACGCGGAACTGTCGCCGATGGGGCGCAGTTTCTACAAGGACAACAAGCGGGTTTCGAACCGGCGTATCAGGGAAGAACTGGGCGTTACGCTCCGCTGGCCAAATTACCGGGAAGGCTTGCGGGCGTTGCTGGATAATTGCTGAGCTCGGTGACTGCGGCGCGGATCTTGGCCAGGTCCGTCGGCTCGGACAGCCGGTGGTCGCCGCGCTTGATCAGCGTGATCTCCACATCGTCGGAGGTAATGGCGTCGGCGGTACGCAATACATGATCGACCGGAATGACATCATCCTGCTGTCCCAGCAGGATGCGTACCGGCCCGTCGAAGGAAATGGGCTGCCCCAGGATCAGGTGATCGCGCGATTCCTCGATCAGGTTGCGGGTGATCGGGTAGGGACCGTCGTCGTATACAGACGGGCGCATCCAGACGCCCTTTTCCTGGATCTGCTGGCGACCTTCCGGCGGGATGGCCTTCCACATCAATTCGGTCGTGAAATCGGCGGCCGGGGCGAGCAGGACCAGCCCGGCGATCCGCTCCCGTCGCAACAGGGCCAGCAGCAGGGCCATCCAGCCACCCATGGAGGAGCCGACCACGATCTGCGGGCCCTCGGTGACGTCTTCGAAGACCGCCAGCAGGTCGTCGAACCAGGTGCCGATCGTGCCTTCTGCAAAGTCGCCGGAGGAGGCTCCGTGGCCCTGATAGTCGAAGCGCGTAAACTGTTGCCCGCGCGACGCGCAGAAGCTATCCAGCATCGTTGCCTTGGTACCGGTCATGCTGGAGTGGAAGCCGCCGCAGAACAGCACGCCAGGCAACACGACGCCATCCACCCGGCCGGGGTGGTGGTGATAGGCGATTGTCGCGCCGTCTGCGCGTGTTAATATTGATTGTGGTGTCAATGTGTTGCACCCGATCCGTACCGGAGAATCGAAGCGAATATGACCGAGCCTGTAGAAATTGTCACGGCGGAACGCGATTTGGGAAGTCGCCCGCCCACAGTGATGCAGGTATTGCCATCGCTGGTGACCGGCGGTGTCGAACGGGGTTCGGTCGATATCGCCGCGGCGCTGGTCGCGGCAGGCTGGCGGTCGATCATCGTGTCATCGGGCGGACCGATGGTACGCGAGGTGTTGCGCGCCGGCGCCGAGCATATTGAGTTGCCCGTCCATTCCAAGAACCCGCTGGTCATGCGCCGCAATACGGAGAA
>CAXBEC010000729.1:0-1828 GCA_963974145.1 uncultured Alphaproteobacteria bacterium
GGCGGGGGCGATCAGATCGGCGAACAGCACTTCGAAGAACAGCACGCCCAGCGCCGCCATGGTGAAGGGCTTGACGAGCCAGTTGACCAGGATGGTGATGATCAGCCCCTTGGGCCGGTCGCCGATGCTGCGCAGGCTGGCGAAGTCCACATTCACCATCATCGGATAGACCATCGCCCAGATCAGTACCGCGACCACGAGGTTCACCGAGGCGTATTCGAGGCTGGCCAGAATGTCGAACAGTCCGGGCGCCAGGCTGCCGAGGGCGATCCCGGCGGCGATGCACAGGGCGACCCAGACCGACAGCCATTTTTCGAAGAACCCGATGCCCGCCGGTTCGGCGGCTGTCGTATCTGTGGTCATGTGCGTTGCGCTTTCCTTGGGTTAGGGGCCGGGTCAGGCGGGCGCGCGTGTTGCGCCGCCAATATGGTCAAGCTGCGATTGCAGCCGCATGCGGTCCAGCCCGTCAAGCCGCAGGTTTACGAAGATTGAGATACGCGTGTCCAGGCTGCGGAAGGTATCGGCAAAGGCCAGCGGGATTTCCGATGCATTGCCGCCGGATTCGATTGGATCGGGGATCGGCCAGTGCGCTTCCATGACGTCCGCGCCGGGCCAGACCGGGCAGGTCTCGCCCGCCGTTGTATCGCATACGGTGAAGACGAAATCCATTTCCGGCGCGCCCGGCCGGGTGAATTCGTCCCAGTGTTTCGACCGCAATTCGCTGGTGTCGTAATTCATCCGTTCCAGGATGTTGAGCGTCTGCGGGTGGACCTCGCCGCGCGGGAACGGACCGGCCGAGTAGGCCCTGAAGCGCCCCATGCCCTCGCGGTTCAGGATGGCTTCGGCCATGATGGAGCGCACCGCGTTATGGACGCAGAGAAACAGGACGTTGATCGGTTTGGTATTCATGTTTCGGGTTCCTTCAGCAAGAAGTGACGATGTTGCGAAGCAGCGGGGCACAGAGTTCGGGTTGCCCCCCGCAGCAGTCTTCCATCAGAAACCGCAGCAATGCCCTCATGCTTTCCAGGTCGGCGACGTAGCGGATGCTACGCCCTTCCCGGATGCCCCGAATCAGCCCGGCGCGCTCCAGAATGCCCAGATTGGCGGACATCGTGTTCTGGCGCACCCCCAGCCGTTCGGCGATGTCCCCGGCGCGCAGCCCGTCCTCCCCGGCTTTCATCAGAAGTCGAAAGACATCCAGCCGGGTTTCCTGGGACAGCGCGGACAGCGCATCGAGGGTCTCTTTTTTATCCATATATCCAGAAAACATGATATATGGATGTTTAGTCAAGTGAAGATTTTGTGACGGCGTACCGTCAACGGATGGGCGCCATTGCGGGGCCCAGCCGTTATCGCTCCGGTTCAGGCGTCCTGAAGGTCGGACGGCGCCAGGGTGATCGACGTGCCCGGGCGGGCGTCGATGGCGTCGTGTTTGTTTTCGGCGAGACGTTCCAGCTCTGCCTTGTTGTCCATCAGCAGGCCCCAGTATTCGTGGAAATCGCCGGAAGCGGTCGCGTTGTAGCGCTTTTCGAAAACTTCCCGGTCGATCACGACCGTGTAACGCCGCAACTCGTGCTCGGCATGAAGCGAAAGCGCGCCTTCTTCGAACGAATATTCGCCATCGGTGAGAAATTTCATCAGTGCTGTCCCCTTCATACAGTTCCATTGCCCCCGGAAAGGGCGTCATCTCCCTGTATAAACGGCTGAACTACCGGCGCGGTTCCGCCGGAAATTGCCCTGCCGGTACTTCCCCCCGGCCATTCCCTCGCACTACCGATGCGTATAGTCTTTTCCGGATTGAAGACATTGCGTGTGATCCCGGGGAGGA
>CAXBEC010000730.1:0-1825 GCA_963974145.1 uncultured Alphaproteobacteria bacterium
GTGAACCGTATCGTGCTGTGCCGGCCGGCGGTCGAAGCGGGCGAAAGCCTGGGGTTCCTGCCCGGCGACATGGAGGACAAGCTGGCCCCCTATCTGCGGCCGGTGCATGACGTGCTGACCGAGCGGCTGGGCGGGCGGCGGCTGAAATCGCTGATGGCCGAGGACCATATCGAAATCGCGCCCGTTGCCTATATGCGCGGCCGCACCCTGAACAATTCGTTCATCGTGATCGACGAGGCGCAGAACTGCACCTATGTGCAGCTCAAGATGATGCTGACACGGTTGGGGTGGAATTCCACGATGGTGCTGACCGGCGACCCCGAACAATGCGATCTGCTGCCGGGCCTCTCGGGCCTGAAGGATGTCGCGGCGAAGCTGGAAACAAATCCGAAAATCGCCGTCGTGCGGTTCGACGCGACGGATGTGGTTCGCCATCCGCTCGTCGCGGATATGCTGAACGTCCTCTGACGCCTGAACGGCATGCGGGAAAAGGCCGCAATCGCACCCCTCGCCTTTTCCCGCTTCCGTCGCCAGATTGCTGGTATAGTCTTCGATATCCCAACCGCATGCGGCGACACCCATGTTTCAGGTATCCACAACGGCTGACAGTTCGATTCTGGCGATCTGCGGCGGCGTCCTTTCCGACCTCTGGGCGGCGAGCGGCAGCTATCCCTGGCTGACCGCCGGTTATCTGCTGGGACCGATCCTGCTGGGCGGGCTGGCGATCCTGGTCATGGATTTCCGGCCCCGGTCCGGCGGCATGCTGGACCGGCTTTTGCGCGGCACGCGCGGCATGCTGACCGCCCTGGGGTTCGACCGCGCCTATGCCTGGGCAAAGCAGCGCTGGCTGTTCCGCCGGGCCGACCGGGCGCTGATCGCCTTCGCCGTGTTCGGTTTCGTGGCCGCCGGATCCTTCCTCGGCTGGAAAATAGCAACAGGCAGCGGTCCGGAACAACGGGCCATTGCCGGCACGGAAAGCACGACGCCCTTTTCCCTGACCGATCATAACGGCCGGACCATCACGGCGGAGTCCTTCACGGACAAATACGCGCTGGTCTCCTTCGGCTACACCTTCTGTCCCGATGTCTGTCCAACGACCCTGAACACCCTGTCCGTAGCACTGGATATCCTCGGTGACCGCGCGGGTGAATTCGTCACGGCCTTCATCACGATTGACCCGCAGCGCGATACTGTCGAGGCACTCAACGCCTATGTGGCGAATTTCAATCCGCATATCCTGGGGCTGACCGGCGCGCCGGAACACATCCGTACCCTTGCCAAGGCATACCGCGTCTATTACGCCCGCGCGCCCGGCGGCGAACCGGATGACCCGGATTACCTGATGGAGCATTCGGCCGGAATCTATCTCATCGGGCCGGACGGCAGCATCGTGCAGACCTTCCCGCACAGTGCGTCGCCAGAGGATATCGCCGCGGCGGTGAAAGCCGCCCTTCCCGCCGCACCGGTTTCCTGACAGGTTCTGACGACTCAGGTCTTCCGCATCGCCCAGTCCGAATTGCCGGTTACCGCCGTCGGCGGATGCGCCTCAAGCGCTTCCTCGATGGGGTCGCAGCCCCAGCCCGCGGCGGCGAAATGCACGTTCATCATCGAACACAGATGGCCGTAGAAATTATGCGGCGCGACGTTCACTTCATAGGCTTCCGCCGCATTGGCGATCTTCATCGACTGCCAGACCCCGTTCCAGACCGCATCGACGATGGCGACATCCATCGATTGCGCCTTGAAATAGGGCAGGAAGTCGCGCAGCCCCAGCAGCGTCTCACAGGAGCTGATCGGGTGATTGCTCTGCTGGCGGATATAGGCC
>CAXBEC010000731.1:0-1823 GCA_963974145.1 uncultured Alphaproteobacteria bacterium
GCAATATTGCGACCAGCGCAGGCAGGGCTTTCGTCACCGCCTGATCGCGGCCATCAGGTTTTCAGCGACGCCACGAGCGCCAGCACCGCGCGCGCCTGCTTCAGGTGCGGCATGTCAATCATCATCCCGTCGATCCCGATCGTGCCTGCGCCGGGATTCTGTTCGAAGGCATCGACAATGCGTTGCGCATGCGCGATTTCCTCGTCGGTTGGCGTAAAGGCCCGATTGATCGGCTCCGACTGCGCCGGATGGATCGCCATCTTGCCGAAGAACCCGGAACGCCGCGCCTGGCGTGCCTCTTCCTCCAGCCCCTCGATATTGCGGAAATCGGTAAAGACCGTATCCACCGGCATCACCTCCGCCGCACGGCACGCCGCCAGGCATAACGTCCGGGCCAGCAGATAGGGTCCGTCATATGTTCCGTCGGGCAGCCGGTTATTGCTGGCGCCAAGCGCCGCCGCCAGGTCCTCTGCGCCCCATGTCATGCCGTATAAACGGTCGGTCGCGCCGATGAAGCTGTTCAGCGTGAACAGCGATTCCGCGGTTTCCGTCGCGACCGCCAGTATTTTCGTCGATCCGATCACCAGGCCATCCCTTGCTTCCAGTGCCGACAGCGCATTCGCCAGCGCCACGGCTTCTTTCGCCGAATAGGTTTTCGGCAGGACGATGCCATCCGGCGCGCCGGTCATCACCGCCGCCAGGTCGGGCATCGCCTTGTCCGTATCCAGCGGGTTGATCCGCACCCAGAGCTGCTGTTTTGTCCGGTCGGCGCGGGCGGACAGGTATTCCGCCACCATGCCACGGGCCACCGCCGTACGATCCGGCGACACCGAATCCTCGAGATCAAGGATCAGGGCGTCTGCTTCGTTGGTAATCGCCTTTTCCATTTTCCGGTCACTGTCACCGGGAACGAAAAGCATTGAACGCAGGGTCATGCGGCTTCCTTTTTCTTCATGAAGGCGGAGCGCACACAGAAGGCAACTTCCTCGCCGCGCTGGTTATAGGAGCGGTGCTCGAAGACGACGACGCCGGCATTGGGCCGGGATTTGCTTTCGCGCTTTTCGATCACCGTTGTCGTCGAACGCAGTGTATCACCGTGAAAGACCGGCTTCGGGAACTTCACATCCGTCATGCCCAGATTGGCGATGGTCGTGCCCAGGGTCGTATCGTCCACCGAAACACCGATCATCAGGCCCAGCGTGTACAGGCTGTTGACAAGTCGTTGCCCGAATTCGGTTTTCTTGGCGAATTCCTCATCGAGATGCAGCGGTTGCGGGTTGTGGGTCAGCGCGCTGAACAGAACGTTATCGTATTCAGATACCGTCCGCGTGATCGCATGCTCAAAAACATGACCGATTTCAAATTCCTCGTAATACAGGCCTGCCATCAATATCGCCTTTCCTGAAGTTTCCTCGATTTTTCATGTCGCGGCGTCTCCGAAGCCGCGAATGATTCGACCGCCATCGTACCAATGTCCTGCAGTTTGCCTGTAATCAGCGTTGCAGGCTTAAATCCTGAGCCGGTTTCCTTTTCGCAGCATGCGACCGGCCCGCTACTATGACAAACCACCCGGCATCGGGAAACAGGGAACGAGGAGGGAAATCCATGGACATGATCGCGCAGAAGGCGAAAGCCGAAACCTTCCTGGCCCTGCATCACGCGCCGGAGATCCTCGTGCTGCCCAATTGCTGGGATGCCGGCAGCGCGCTGATCCTGGCCGAAGCGGGCTTTCCGGCCATTGCCACCACCAGCGCCGGCATCGCGTTCTCGCGCGGCTTTGCTGATGGCCACCGGATTTCCCGCGCGGAAATGGCCGCCGAGGT
>CAXBEC010000732.1:0-1819 GCA_963974145.1 uncultured Alphaproteobacteria bacterium
GCTATACCGCGCTGCGGGGCGCGGATGTGGTCATCGTGACCGCTGGCGTCCCCCGCAAGCCGGGTATGAGCCGCGATGACCTTATCGGCATCAACACCAATGTCATGAAAGCCGTCGGTGCGGGCATCAAGAAGAACTGTCCGAAGGCCTTCGTTATCTGCATCACGAACCCGCTCGACGTTATGGTGCAGGTGCTGCGCGACGCGTGCGGCCTGCCGCACAACAAGGTAGTCGGCATGGCCGGTGTTCTGGACAGTGCACGGTTCCGGTATTTCCTTGCCGAAGAATTCAATGTGTCCGTTGAAGACGTCAGCGCCTTCGTGCTGGGCGGACATGGCGACACGATGGTGCCGCTGGTACGCTATTCCACGGTTGCCGGTATCCCGGTTCCCGATCTGGTCAAGATGGGCTGGTCGACGACCAAGAAGATTAACGAGATCATTCAGCGCACCCGCGATGGCGGGGCTGAAATCGTCAACCTGCTGAAAACCGGTTCGGCGTTCTATGCGCCGGCATCATCTGCAATTCAGATGGCGGATGCCTATCTGAAGGACAAGAAGCGTCTGCTGCCCTGCGCTGCCTATGTGAAGGGTGCCTACGGGCTGAACGGAATCTATGTCGGCGTGCCGGTCATTATCGGCGCTGGCGGCGTGGAGCGGATTGTCGAAATTTCGCTGAACAAGACCGAAGCGAAAATGTTCCAGAACTCTGTCGATAATGTCAAAACACTGACTGCCGTTGTCACGAAAATGGAACGCGATGCCGCTAAGAAGAAACCGGCACCACGGGCGAGGAAGCCAGCTGTGCCGAAAAAGAAACCGGCTGCTGCCAAGAAGTAAATGTCGAAACCGTTTTGACAACATGGATGAGGACTCATGAATATTCACGAGTACCAGGCCAAGAACCTTCTGCGTAAGTTCGACGTCGCCGTACCGCGAGGTGCGGCTGCGCATAGCGTGAGCGAAGCTGCAAGCGCCGCGCAGGAGCTGGGAGGGCCGGTATGGGTGGTCAAGAGCCAGATCCATGCAGGCGGACGCGGCGCCGGCCGGTTCAAGGAAGACCCCAACGGCAAGGGCGGCGTCCGCGTTGTCAAATCGGTTGAAGAGGTGAAGGCAAGCGCAAGCCAGATGCTCAGTCATACCCTGGTCACCAAACAGACCGGGCCGGCGGGCAAGGAAGTGAAACGGATCTATGTCGAGGAAGGCTGCGATATCGCCCGCGAGCTGTATTTCAGCATGCTCCTCGACCGCGAATCCAGCCGGATCACGATCATCGCATCGCAGGAAGGCGGGATGGATATCGAAGAGGTGGCGGAGAAGTCACCGGAGAAAATCCTCAAGGTTGTTATCGATCCTGCGACCGGCATTTCCGGCTTTCACGCCCGCGAAGTCGCCTTTGGGCTGGGTCTCGAAGGCAAGCAGGTTGGCGCCTGCGTCAAACTGGTTCTGTCGGTCTACAGGGCGTTTACGGAACTGGATGCCAGCCTGATCGAGATCAATCCGCTGGTCGTGACCGGCGATGGCAACGTGATTGCGCTCGATGCGAAAATGTCTTTCGACGACAATGCCCTGTTCCGGCACGGCGATGTCGAGGAATTGCGGGACGAAACCGAAGAAGACCCGTCTGAACTCGAAGCATCCAAGCATGAACTGAACTACATCAAGCTCGATGGCAGCATCGGCTGCATGGTCAATGGCGCCGGCCTGGCGATGGCGACCATGGATATCATTAAGCTGTATGGCAGCGAGCCGGCGAATTTTTTGGATGTCGGGGGCAGCGCCACGAAGGAACGGGTCACCACGGCGTTCAAGATCATCCT
>CAXBEC010000733.1:0-1818 GCA_963974145.1 uncultured Alphaproteobacteria bacterium
CCAATGGCCGACAGACGCCCCGCAACGGCAAGCTGAACGACCCCGACCTCAACCGCGGCGATTTCATCTTCCAGGTCAGCGCGCCCGCCCGACCGGCTGCACCGGTCGCTAGCGCCGGCGGGCAGACCGTGGGGATGATGTTCTGGCAGTCGATCCAGGACAGTGACCTGCCAGGCGATTTCCGCGCCTATCTCGACCGCTTTCCCGCGGGTACATTTGCGCCGCTTGCCCGCAACCGGCTGGCGGTTCTATCGCCGGAATCAAAGCCCGTGACCGTCGCGCAGCGGGCGGGTGACACATTCCGGGACTGCCCGGAATGTCCCGAAATGGTGGTCGCACCGCCCGGCACCTTCCTGATGGGCGACCGGGACGGTGTCGGCCGCAGCTACGAATTGCCCCCTCATGACGTCCGGATCGACTATTCACTCGCCATCGGGCGGTTCGAAATCACACGCGCCGAATATACCGCCTTTGCACAAGCCAGCGAACATGACGCCGGTAATGAATGCTTCGTCTTCAATGGCCGCAAGTGGGAAGCCCTCACGGGCAAGAACTGGCGTGATCCCGGCTTCGCGCAGACAGCGCGGGACCCGGTGACCTGTATCAGTTGGAACGACGCGCAAGCCTATGTCAGCTGGTTGAACCGGACCACGGGAAAACGATACCGGTTGCTGTCGGAAGCGGAATGGGAATATGCGGCCCGCGCCGGCTCAACCACCCAATATGCCTTCAATGGCAGCGAGGGCGAATTGTGCACCCATGGCAATGGCGCCGACCGGAATACCCCCTTTGACTGGCGAAACGGAAAATGTGCGGACGGGTTCGACGAGCGTACGGCACCCGTCGGAAACTTCGCCGCTAACGGGTTCGGCCTGCATGACATGCATGGCAATGTGTGGGAATGGGTCGGCGACTGCTGGCACGACAATTATGGCAATGCTCCGGCAAATGGCGCGGCCTGGACCACCGGCGGCGATTGTAACCGGCGCGTGCTGCGCGGCGGGTCCTGGGACAGCCGGCCCGGCAACATGCGCAGCGCCTTCCGCGTCGGCGACCGGGCCACCGCGCGATACAACTTTATCGGCTTCAGAGTCGCCCGCGAACTTTAGCGGCAGCGCTTGCCCGGCAACCACCCGGCATCATAGGTTAGCATCCTCACGACAACCGATCCGGGAAACCGTCCGACATGCAGAACGATACACCGCTCAGCGCCGGCTGGCGCGACTTTCCCCGCTATCCCGACCCCGCCATCATCGTGCTGGACGAACGGTTCCGGAGATACACGATCTTCAGCGCCGCGGTGGAACGCCTGCATACGGGAAACCGCTTCAACGAAGGCCCGGTCTGGTTCGGCGATGCCCGCCACCTGTTGTGGAGCGACATTCCCAATAACCGGATCATGAAATGGGATGAGGAATCCGGGCATGTCAGCGTCTACCGCGCGCCATCCGACCATGCCAACGGCCATACCCGCGACCGGCAGGGCCGGCTGATCACCTGCGAACACAGCGGCCGGAAGGTCACCCGCACCGAACTCGACGGCGCGATCACCGTGCTGCTGGACAGCCATGACGGCAAGCGGCTGAATTCGCCCAACGACGTGGTGGTGAAGTCGGATGAATCGATCTGGTTCACGGACCCACCTTTCGGCATCCTGGGCCACTACACCGGGATCAAGGGCGAACAGGAACTGCCGGAACGGATTTACCGGATCGACGGGCAGAGCGGCGCGGCGACCGTGCTGGCCGAAGACATCGCTGGTCCCAACGGGTTGTGCTTTTCGCCGGACGAACGAATCCTCTATGTCGTCGAATCGCG
>CAXBEC010000734.1:0-1817 GCA_963974145.1 uncultured Alphaproteobacteria bacterium
CCGCCGTGGTGAGGCGCGATTCGATTTCGTCCTGGCTGTATTCCGGGCCGAGATAGCTTCCCGCCATGCCGTCCATCGCACCGTTCAGGTGTCGCGGCTGGTTCTGGAAATGATGATAGGCGACAAGGGCGGCGCCCAGCGCGCCCCCCGCATCCCCGGCGGCGGGCTGTACCCAGATGTTCTCGAAGGCGCCATCGCGCAACAGTTTGCCGTTGGCAACGCAGTTCAGCGCGACCCCGCCGGCGAGGCACAGGTTCCGCTGGTCCGTCTCCCTGGCGAGCGATCGGGTCAGCCGCAGCATGACTTCTTCGGTTACCGCCTGAACGGATGCCGCAAGGTCCATATGTTTCTGGGTCAACAGTTCCTCGGGGCCGCGTGCCGGGCCGCCGAACAGGTCATCGAACCGGCTGTTGGTCATGCGCAGCCCGGTGCAGTAATCGAAATAATCCATGTTCAGGCGGAAGGATCCATCCGCCTTAACATCGATCAGGTTTTCAAGAATCAGGTCCTTGTAGACAGGCTCGCCATAGGGCGCGAGGCCCATGACCTTGTATTCGCCGGAATTGACCCGGAACCCGGTGTAATAGGTAAAGGCGGAATACAGCAGGCCAAGCGAGTGGGGCCAGTGGATTTCCCGGTTCATGGCCAATGTGTTGCCGTGGCCTTCCGCGACGGAGGCCGTGGCCCATTCGCCGACGCCGTCCATGGTCAGCACGACCGCGTCCTCGAAGGGGGACGGGTAAAACGCGCTTGCCGCGTGGCTCTGGTGGTGCTCTGCGAAGAGCAGTCGGGATTCCCAGTCGAAATCCGGCGCCTGCTGCTTCAATTTCCCGGCCAGCATCGATTTCTGAAACAGCTTTTCCTTGATCCAGACCGGGATCGCCTTGGAAAAGCTGGGGAATCCGCGGGGGGCGAAGGCCAGATAGGTTTCCAGCAGGCGCTCGAATTTCAGGAATGGCTTGTCGTAGAAGGCAATGAAATCGATATCGTCGAGACGCAGCCCGCCCGCACGCAGGCAGTAATCCACGGCCTGGGCGGGGTAATCGGAATCGTGTTTCCTGCGCGAGAAGCGCTCTTCCTGGGCCGCGGCAAGTATCCGCCCGTCCTCGATCAGCGCCGCCGCGCTGTCGTGGTAATAGGCTGAAATACCGAGTATGCGCATCGGCTAGAAGATCGTGTAAATGAACGGCGCCACGGCACTGCCTTGCGTCAGGACGACCAGCCCGCCGAATACGATCATCATCAGAAAGATGGGAAGCAGCCAGAATTTTTTTCTGACCCGTATGAACATCCAGAATTCTTTAATGAACGACATTTCGCCTCGTCAGAATTGCTGTTTCATCGTGTCCGGCGCAGGGCCGGGCGGCTCCCGTCTGACCCAGTAGCTTTTGGCGCCTGCATCCGGCCTGGTTTCAAGCGGCCGTTTTCCCACCAGCCGCATCAACAGGGCGATCGGTGTCACGACCAGGAAAAACAGGATCCCCATGACAAGCGGATTGACGATCCGGTGCAGCAGTAGCCCGAACCGGGTCCACAGACGGTTCGGCAGCGCCAGGACAGACGGATAAAAAGCCGCGATTGCCAGAAAAGCGGCGGCAATGATGAGCGACCACCATCGCGGCGCGTCGCCGGACAGGAGCGGCATGCAGGCGATAATCGAGAAAACAGTGGCAAATACGAAACCAAAGGAGCGGTTCGAGGCGGTTTTTACCTCGCCGTGTGCCCGGAATCGGTCATGTGTGCCCAAATTGTCCGCCATGGTGGCGAATTAACACTGATTCTGCTTCTGATTCCAGTGGCAGGGTTGCCTCCGGGGG
>CAXBEC010000735.1:0-1813 GCA_963974145.1 uncultured Alphaproteobacteria bacterium
GTGTGCTCGATCGAAAACATCGATCCGATGGGCATTCATACCGGCGATTCGATCACGGTCGCCCCGGCGCTGACCCTGACGGACAAGGAATACCAGATCATGCGCAACGCCTCGATCGCGTGCCTGCGCGAGATCGGGGTCGATACCGGGGGATCCAATGTCCAGTTCGCGGTCAGCCCGGAAACCGGACGGCTGCTGGTCATCGAAATGAACCCGCGGGTGTCGCGTTCTTCCGCTCTGGCGTCCAAGGCAACGGGCTTTCCCATTGCCAAGGTCGCCGCGAAACTCGCGGTCGGCTATACGCTGGATGAAATCGACAACGATATTACCAAAGTCACGCCAGCGAGTTTCGAGCCGACGATCGATTACGTCGTCACCAAGATCCCGCGCTTCACCTTCGAGAAATTTGCCGGCGCCGAGGCGTTGCTGACAACGTCGATGAAATCGGTTGGCGAGGCCATGTCGATCGGCCGCACCTTCCCCGAGAGCCTGCAGAAGGCGCTGCGGTCGATGGAAACCGGCCTGACCGGGTTAAACGAAGTCGAAATCGAAGGCGCCCATGACGGCGACCCGGATGCGGTTCGTGCCGCGCTCGCAAAGCCGGTCCCCGACCGGCTGCTGATCGTTGCCCAGGCGTTCCGGCATGGGCTGACCATCGACCAGATCTACAGCGCTTGCAAGATCGACAAATGGTTCCTGCAGCAGATTCAGGAACTCGTAGAGACAGAAGAAAAGATCCGCCGTGACGGGCTGCCGGATAATTACCTCGACATGCTGCGGCTGAAATCCAAGGGATTCGCCGATGCGCGCCTGGCGGAACTGACCGGGCAGAGCGAAGCGGAGGTCACCGCGCAGCGCACCGCGCTGAAGGTGCTGCCGGCCTATAAGCGTATCGACACCTGCGCCGCCGAGTTCCCCGCGCTGACACCTTATATGTATTCAAGTTTTGAAGGCGACGGCAGCGGCCCGCCGGAATGCGAAGCGGAACCCACCGACCGCGCCAAGGTGCTGGTGCTGGGCGGCGGACCGAACCGGATCGGCCAGGGTATCGAATTCGACTATTGCTGCGTCCATGCCGTCTTTGCGCTGTCGGAAGCAGGCTACGAGACCATTATGGTCAACTGCAATCCGGAAACCGTGTCCACCGATTACGACACCGCCGACCGGCTGTATTTCGAACCGCTGACGGCGGAAGATGTGTTGTCGGTGATCCGGACCGAACAGCAGAAGGGCGATTTCCACGGGGTCATCGTTCAGTTCGGCGGCCAGACCCCGCTGAAGCTGGCGGCGGCGCTGGCGGATGCCGGCGTGCCGATCCTCGGCACGGCGCCGGATTCCATCGACCTGGCGGAAGATCGCGAACGGTTTCAGAAGCTGCTGCGAAAGCTGGAATTACGCCAGCCGCCGAACGGAACCGCGACCTCCCTGGCCCAGGCGGAACGAATCGCCGAAGAAGTTGGTTATCCCGTGCTGATCCGCCCCTCCTATGTGCTGGGCGGCCGGGCCATGGAACTGGTGCACGATATTCACGGCCTGCAGCGCTACATGGCGACCGCTGTCAAGGTATCGGGCGCGCATCCGGTGCTGATTGACCGGTTCCTGCGCGACGCCATTGAAATCGACGTCGATGCGATCTGCGACGGTACGGACGTGCATGTCGCCGGCATCATGGAACATATCGAGGAAGCCGGCATCCATTCCGGTGACAGCGCCTGTTCGCTGCCGGTCTATTCCCTTTCGTCCGAGACGCTGGATGAACTGGAGCGGCAAACCACCGTATTGGCCCGTGCACTTAATGTCGGTGGTCTGATGA
>CAXBEC010000736.1:0-1813 GCA_963974145.1 uncultured Alphaproteobacteria bacterium
CTTTCCTCCCCCCGGCCGCGGTTTCCCACGCCGAAAGGCAGCCATCCGACCGTCTGACGGCCTCTACATAATGTTACCTGCGTCCGAAAGCCATCAAATCATTTTCAATATCCCTCTGGACGCAAACATAATTTTCGTCGCAGACTGGTGATCCTGCGGGTCCCCGCAAGGGCGCAATCGACGAAACGACAAAGGAAACAGCGAATATGAGCGCAGGAGAACGTCTGCCCGGAACCCCGATTCCCATGCATAAATGGGAAGGACATGGCGGTATCACCATCGCTGGCGATACCTGGGGCGACCCGAATGGTCCGCTCGTCGTGCTGCAGCATGGCGGTGGTCAGACCCGCCACGCCTGGAAAGGGGCGGGCGAGACACTGGGCGCAGCCGGCTATCATGCGGTTGCCTTCGACGCGCGGGGCCACGGCGATTCCGACTGGGCGCCGGCGGATGAATATGATCCGGATTTCATGGTCGAGGACCTGGTGTGTGTTGCAAAGGCGCTGGGTAGCGACAATCCGATACTCGTTGGTGCATCAATGGGCGGCGGGGTGAGCCTGCTCGCCATCGGCAAGAAGCGTGTCGATGCGGCCGCGCTGGTGCTGGTCGATATGGCGCCCAAGATCGAAACCGAAGGCGCGCTGAAAATCCGCGACTTCATGAACCAGAAGCCCGATGGCTTCGACAGCCTGGAAGAAGTCGCGGCGGCCATCGCCAATTACCAGCCGCACCGCAAACGGCCGCGCAACCTCGACGGGCTGGCGAAGAATGTCCGGCTGGGCGCCGACGGCAAGTACAAATGGCACTGGGACCCGGCGCGCCGCCGCAGCATGGAAGATATGGAAAACTATCGCAGGCGGCTGCACGAATGCGCCGATACGCTGACCCTGCCAACCCTTCTGGTGCGCGGCGGCCTGTCCGATGTGTTGAGCGAGGACGGGGCGCAGAGCTTCCTGAAACAGTGCCCGCATGCGGAATACGTCAATGTGAAGAACGCCGCGCATATGGTGGCGGGCGACCGCAACGACATTTTTGCGGATTCGGTCATCGGGTTCCTGGCCCGGGTCGCGCCGGTATCGGTGTCGACCTAAACCAGCGTGAGCAAGCCGGCGAGCAGGCGGGCGCATTCGGTGTCCGGCTGCCCGTCAATCCGGGACGGTCGAAAGTGCCGCTGAAACGCGGAAAGCGCAGCGTCATTCGCCGGGTCATAACCGAATTGCGCCAGCATTTCCGGGATTGCGGAAATATTGGCGTCGCGTTCGGCCGGCCATAATCCGATGCCTCGTTGCGCCAGCCGCGGCCAGTCGAACAGCTCGCCCGGGTCGGTCTTGCGGTCCGGGGCAATATCCGAATGGCCGACCACATTGCGGGCCGCAATCGGATGGCGGGCAATAATACCGGTTGCAAGGTCGATCAGCGCCGCCATCTGCACTTCGGGGAAGGGGCGGTAGCCATGCTCATGTCCCGGATTGACCAGTTCAATCCCGATAGAGCGTCTGTTTACATCGCTGTGCCCGCGCCAGTGGGCGATGCCGGCATGCCAGGCGCGGCGGGATTCGTCCACCAGGCGCAGGACCGTGCCGTCTTCATCGATCATGTAATGCGCGCTGACCTGCGCTGCGGGATCACATAACCGCGCCAGCGCCGCCTCGGCTGTTTTCATGCCCGTATAATGCAACACAAGCATGTCGATGGGTGAACCGGCAGTGCGCGGACCGTGATTAGGGGATGGATAATCGGCAATCCCGGGCATGCGGTTTCCCCTACGTGGCGCCTTCCAGCGCCTCCCGTCTCAACTCCACTTCCAGCCAGC
>CAXBEC010000737.1:0-1813 GCA_963974145.1 uncultured Alphaproteobacteria bacterium
CGGTCAAGGTCGTTCGCGTCGCGCTGCAGGATGCGGCCTCGGTTGCCGGACTGCTGATCACGACGGAAGCCATGGTTGCCGACAAGCCTGAGAAAAAGGGCGCCGGTGGCGGCGGTGGCATGCCTGACATGGGCGGCATGGGCGGCATGGGTGACATGGGCGGTATGGGCTTCTAATACCGCTCCCCCACACTGTTTCGTGGAAAGGCCGTGCCCTTCGGGGCGCGGCCTTTTTCTTTGGATGGTTGACTGGAATTGGCCGCGGAATTGGGGAATAGTGGCGTGCTCGAATCCGGCATGCCGGCTATTCGAAACGAATCAGACACATACGGGAGGGGTGTTATGCGAGGCGTTGTATTTTTGGGGAACCGGCAGGTCGAGGTGCGCGAATTTCCGGATCCGGAACCCGGTCCGCGCGAAGTTGTACTGGAGATCAAGGCCTCGGGAATGTGCGGCAGCGACCTGAAGCTGTATCGCAACACCTGGACTTCCGGTGCGGTCAGCGGCGGGATCAAGCGCAGCGACGTGCCGGTGATCGCGGGGCATGAACCCTGCGGCGTGGTCGTCGCCGTCGGGTCTGCGGTAACCCCGCAGGAAGCGCATATCGGCCAGCGGGTCATGGATCATCATTATGAAGGCTGCGGCACCTGCAAGCATTGCAGCGCCGGCTGGGCGCAGATGTGCCTGGACGGGGCCATCGTCTTCGGGTCCGGCGGCAATGGCGGCCATGCCAATTACATGAAGGTGCCGGTGTCGACGCTGGTGCCGCTGCCGGATGCGCTGTCCTTCGAAACGGGTGCCGCGATTTCCTGCGGCACGGGCACGGCCTATGGTGCGCTGAAACGCCTGTCGCTGCATGGCGAGGAAACCATCGCGATTTTCGGCCAGGGACCGGTCGGCCTTTCCGCGACGCAGCTGGCCAAGGCGATGGGGGCGCGGGTCATCGCACTGGATATCTCGCCCGAACGCTGCGAGCGGGCGCGTGAATTCGGGGCCGACGAGGTCATTAACCCCGGCAGCAACGACCCGGTCGAGGCCATTCGCGAGCTGACCCACGGGGAGGGTGCGCATAAGACAATGGATTGCTCGTCGGCGCCGCAGGCCCGTCGCGCTGCGGTGCAGGCGACCCGGTCCTGGGGTACGGCGTGCTATGTGGGGGAAGGCGGCGAGGTGACGCTGGAGGTCAGCCCGGACATGCTGCGCCGCCAGATCACGCTGATGGCGTCCTGGACCTTCTCGAAGAATATCCAGGCGGAATGCGCCGAATTCGTCGCCGACCGCAATATTGATGTGGAAAAGCTGTTCACCCATCGCTGGACGCTCGACCAGGCGGACGAGGCCTACAAGCTGTTCGACAAGCAGGTCGACGGCAAGGCGGTCATCCTGCCGAACTGATAGGCATGTGAAACACCCAAAACGGCGCCCGTCTGCAGATGGTGCAGGCCGCCGCCGGGGGCGAAAAATGAAGGGTGGTGGTGTCATGATGAAGGTCCGCAATGCATGTCTGGTGATCGCCGGGTTGCTGTTTCTGGCCGGCTGCGCCGCGACGCCGCCCGAACCGCTGGCGCAGAAGCCGCAGGCCGGTTCGCCGATCGGCGTCATGTTCGCAATCGACGAAAAACCCCGGCATGTGCATGTCGGCGCGACGATATTCGGGAATTTCGAAAAGGAATCGGTGTCTGAATGGCGGCTGGACGAGTCGTTGCTCGACGCGCTGAAAGACACGACGCCCTACCGGTTCAATGTGAAGCCGCAGGCGGTGGCCGTTACGCCGCAGCTTGCCGCGGCGGTCGTGGAGAACTGGGGATATGGCG
>CAXBEC010000738.1:0-1805 GCA_963974145.1 uncultured Alphaproteobacteria bacterium
AGGGCCATGGCCCGCTGGACCACGGCCACACCGTCGGAAAATTCACCTACTGAACGAAAACGGGGTCAGACCTGCATCATTGTTGGTGCGGTCGGATTGCTGAGGGCGGCGGATATCCGCGTCAGGCCGGTTTCCAGATCCGCGATGCGGTGCGGCATGCCTAGGCACACCCGCACCGCATGGGGCGCGCTGGCGCGTCCGATGGCGAATGTTTCCGCCGCCGCGATAGCGACACCCTGGTCCCGCATCGCGGCGACGAAGTCACCCGCACGCCAGGGTTCCGGCAGTTCCAGCCAGAGATGCAGGCTGCCCGGCGGTGACCGGTAATCGGCGCCGGAGAGTATCCGCCGCGCAAGAACCTGCCGTTCCGCTGCGGCGGTTTTATGGCTCTCCAGCACGCGGTCAGCCGTGCCGTCGGTGATCCAGCGGGTGGCGATTTCGGCCATCAGCGGCGGCGCCATCCAGCAGCTTGCCCGGACCGCCGTGCTGACATTCTCGACCCGGTCCGCCGGGGCGACGACATAGCCCGTGCGCAGGCCTGGCGCGACGGTCTTTGACAGGCTGGTCAGGTAATAGCCCTGTTCGCCGGCCAGCGCCGCCAGCGGTGTCAGCGCCGGACCTTCATGAAAGGGACCGTATATATCGTCCTCGACGACAGCGATTCCGTATTGCAGGGCAATTGCGGCAATGTCGCGCCGGCGCTCTTCCGGCAGCGTTGCCGTTGTCGGGTTATGCAGGGTCGGCATGCAGTAAAGCGCCCGGACACCCCCTGAACGTGCCGCGCGCTCAAAGGCTTCGGGAATCAGCCCGTCCGCATCCATGGCCAGCCCTTCGGCGCGCAGGCCAAGCTGGGTGATCGCCGGCTTGATTCCCTGATAGGACAATGCCTCGGTGACGATCCGGTCGCCGGGACGGGTGAGGGAGGCGAAAACCGTCAGGATGGCATGCTGCGCCCCCGCCGTCACAATGATCCGGGCGGGGTCGACCGCCCAGCCATGCCGACCGATCCAGGCGGCCCCGGCCGTGCGGTGCGCGGCGAGCCCGGCTTCCGGCTGATAATCCAGCAGGGCGGCGCTGTTCGGGTTCGCCGCCATCTCCGACAGTGTCCGGGCCAGCGCCTCGCGCTCGGCGCCCGGGCTCGGGAAGTTATGGCTGAGATTGATGATGCCCGGCTTCGCCAGCGTATCATTCGGCAGGTCTTCCACGGATGCCGCCTTGCGGACATAGCTGCCGCGCCCGATCTCGCCGCTCAGCAGGCCCCGGCGGGAGATTTCCGCATAGGCGCGGCTGACCGTGCCGACGGTAACGCCCAGCTTCCAGGCGAGGTCCCGGTGCGTGGGCAGGCGGGTTCCGGCGGCCAGCGTACCATCCGCGATCTGCGCCGCCAGTGCGTCGGCAATCGCCCGGTATTTCGGGCCCTGCCGCCCCGCAAGATCGATTTCCTGAATTGTCATGGTTACAATATAGTTTTTGACTCATTTATTGCGCAGGAATATCACCATCTGACCGAAACTACGGCACAATTTCAAGCCTAAAAGGTGATTGTATGCATACAATAATAAATGACGCTGAGTGTCAAGCGACCGCTGGCATCAGGCGTCCCACGATTCTGGAAAGCCTTATCGGAGTGTACCGGTGCTGCCGCGCGCGTGTTGCCTTATGGCAGGCCCGTGCGCGCCAGCGCCGCAAGCTTGCCGGGCTGGACGAACATCTGCTGCGGGACATTGGTGTCAACCGAATGGATGCGGCACACGAGGCCGCGAAACCCTTCTGGAAGGCATGAGGCCGCTACGGATTCCCCGTCA
>CAXBEC010000739.1:0-1798 GCA_963974145.1 uncultured Alphaproteobacteria bacterium
AACGATCTTTCCGTACATAGGGGTTCCATCGGTCTGGTTCAGGGGAGAGAAGCGATTTGCGTCGCGGTCTTTTCCGCGAACTGAAACGCTAGTGTCGATGAAACGGGTCACGGCGGTCAATACTGCGCTGTTCCTGCCGCCGGGAAATAGTCCCTTGCCCGGGAATCGGTCAGGGCGTCGCAACCGGTGGGGCATCGCCATTGGACTGTTCTTCCGGTTGTGGCGCGTCCACATGCACAAGCGCCGTCACTGCGCCGAGCCGTTTGCTGGCTCTGTTGAGGTAACGCAGGGTCGTTTTCATATTGCTCAGTGTCTCCAGAGCGGTTTCGGCTTCACCGGCGTTTATCTCGCCGTTGGCGGCGGCAACCAGGATGACGGTCTTTACCTGCTGGTAGACGGATTCCGTCGCCGCCTCGTCCGGGCCGGCCAACGTGGGATCCGTGAAGCTGCGGCGTGCCACATCCAGTTCGGCGACGACCAGCACGGCATATGCGGCGATTTCCTTTCGATATGCTTCCGGCAAGGCCTCGATTTCGCGGCGATGGGATGCGGTTGCCAGCGCCAGTTCCGCAATCTCGGTAAAATGCCACAAGGCGCGGATCGGATGGGCCATGGCTTCCGCGACCGCTACCGATTTCTTTGCCATACTGAGGCTTTGAATATACCCGACGATTTCGTCGTTCAGGCGCTGGATGATCTCACTGCGGCGGCGCAGGCGTTCGGGAGACACCGACGGATCGGTGAGTGCGGTTCGGGCGATATCCAGCGAAACATCCGCGACGCGGCGCATTTCCAGCAATACGCAATTGACTGCCAAGGCCGGTATTTCCAGGCTGTTTTTGTCGAGGAATTGCGGCCGCCTCTCGTTTTCCCCCGCCGTGACAAAACAGTTCGCCAGCCAGCGTTCCAGATGGCCGGTGAGGGGCCATATGATCAGCACGCCAAGGATATTGAATGCGGTGTGGAACAGGGCGAGGGTTGTTGTCGGCCCGGCTTCCAGCGCCAGTGTCCGCTCCAGAAACTGGACGGCAAACAGCATCAAAGGCAGTAATGCCAGGGCGACCGCGCCGGTCAGCACGTTGAAGGCGACATGGCTTATGGCGACGCGTTTGGCATTCGGTGTCGCGCCCAGCACCGCGAGCAGGGCGGTGCTTGTCGTCCCGACATTGGCGCCGATCACCAGTGCGGCGCCCAGTTCGAGACTGAGGATGCCGCCGCCTGCGGCGGTCAGCGCGATGGCGATCACGGCGCTGGACGATTGCACCAGTGTCGTCAGGACGAACCCGGCCAGGACGAACAGGGCGTCGTTCAGCACGCCGCCGCCGACCATCCCTTCGAGGTCGATCGATTCGCCCAGTCCCGCGAAGGCGCTTTTCAGCGTCGCGATACCCAGAAAAAAGACGCCAAATCCCGCAATCGCCTCGCCCAGTGCGCCGCGCCGGGTGGAGGTGCCGGTCAGTGTCAAAAACATGCCGATGCCAAGCAGGGGCATGGCGAAGGCTTCGATCTTGATGTCGAACCCGACGACCGCGACGATCCAGCCGGTCATCGTCGTGCCGACATTGCTGCCGAAGATCACCCACATGGCCTGGCCCAGCGTCAGCACACCGGCATTGACGAAGCCGATGGTAGCGACGGTCACGGCGCTGGACGATTGCACGACGCCGGTTATCAGGATTCCCGAACACAAACCGCGAAACCGCGTGCGGGTCCATCGGGCGAGGATTTCGCGGAGCATCGCGCCCGCCGTCACCTTCAGCCCCTCGGTCATCAACCGCATGCCGAGCAGGAAAAGGCC
>CAXBEC010000740.1:0-1798 GCA_963974145.1 uncultured Alphaproteobacteria bacterium
CGAAGATATCGGGCCGCAGCAACGGTTCTCCACCGGACAGGATCAGCACCGGTACGTGAAACGCTTTGAGGTCATCCATCACCGTATGGACCTCCTCTGTGCTCAGTTCGCCGGCAAAATCGACATCCGCGGAGAGCGAATAGCAATGCTTGCAATTCAGGTTACAGCGCCGGATCAAATTCCAGATTACCACGGGTCCCGGTGGCGAACCGTGCCGTACCGGGGTGGGATTGTGTATTTCCTTCATGAACTGGGTCAGGCGAAACATGGGCCTTCCTTTCACCCGGCGATGCGGAGGCCGGTTTTTTTCAGGATTTTCGTGCTGAACAGAATGTCATGGCCGCGACAGGCGTCACCCATCAGCGCCGCAATCTCGTCGACATGGGCTTCGACCTCTTCGCGCGTATGTGCATGGACCATGGCGAACAGGTTGAAGGGCCAGTCCGGCAGATGGCGCGGTCGCTGGTAGCAATGGGTAACGAATTCCAGCGCGCCGACCTGCCGGCCGATGTCGCTGGCGAGCGCATCCGGTACGTCCCATACCGACATGCCATTGGCACGGTAACCGAGCCGGTAATGGTTCGGTACGGCGCCGATGCGGCGGATGACGCCACTGTCCTGCATCCGTCTCATACGCCGCATGACGTCGTCCGGTGTCAGGTCGAGCGATTTCGCGACCGCCGCGTAGGGCTGTGCGCCGATGGGCAGCCCGCTTTGTGTTGCCGTGACGATGCGCCTGTCGGTATCGTCCAGAATCATGGTCATGCGCGCAGCCTCAGATCGAGGAAATATTCTTCGGTCTTTGGCATGTCCAGGACTTTTAGTCCGGTTTTCATAGCGATGTCGGCCAGTACTTCGGCGATACGGGTTGGATCTTCCGCCGAAACGACGAACCACATGTTCAGCCGGTGGTCGCGGGCATAGTTATGCGCGACCTCGGGATACGCATTGACGGTATCCGTCACATCTTCGAAGCGATCTTCCGGCACGGCGATGGCAGCCAGAGTCACTGCGCCGCCGAATGCGGTCACGTCATAGAGCGGGCCGAACCGGCTGAGCACGCCGTCATCGACCAGCCGTTGCACACGGGTTATGACGTCGTTTTCGTCGATATCGAGTCGCCGCGCAACATCCTGAAACGGCCGGTCACACAGGGGAAACCCGCCCTGCAGTGCGTTGATCAACTGGCGGTCGGTATCATCCATCATAGCGCTGCTTCCTTTTGGTGTCGGGGCGCGGATGGTCGCGTGCCGTAGCGGGCGCCACGCTGCTTGAAGCGACGGCCGCTGAACAACACGGCGTTGGGGCAGTCGCCCAGCCCGGCGGCATGGCTCGCTTCTGCCGCCAGACTCTCAACCAGGGTACGGTCGCGGCCGTGGATCATGCAGAATAGATTGTAAGGCCAAGTCGGCGGTAGGCGCCTGCGTCGATAACACAAGGTGACATAGGGCAGGCGGATCAGGGTGGCCGCTGCATCCGCGACGGCGTCGTCGGGGACGTCCCAGACGACCATGGCATTGGCGCGGTAGCCCAGTTCATGATGACGCACGATGACGCCGAAGCGCGAAATCACACCGCTATCGGTCAGGGCCCGGATGCGTTCCACAACCTCATCCTCGGTCCAGTCGAGCTGTCTCGCGACATCGGCATAGGGCTGCGGCGTCAAAGGCAGACCGTCCTGAATAGCGGCGATCAGTGTCGCGTCGTCGGGTGTCAGCTCCATTGCAACGCAAATCCCAGGTCGAGCCGGAAGGCTTCTTCCAGCGGAAGGTTGAGAACGGCTAGTCCGGTCCGCGCC
>CAXBEC010000741.1:0-1796 GCA_963974145.1 uncultured Alphaproteobacteria bacterium
GTGGCGCGTTCGCTGGGCATTCCCGCAGTGCTGGGGGTGACCGGGCTCGATATATCCCGGCTGTCGCCGGGGGCGCGTGGCGCGCTGACGGTGATCGTCGATGGCAGTGGCGGACGTATCATAATTGACCCCACGCCGGAAACCCTGGCGGCCTATGAAGCAAAACGCGCATCGTATCGACGCGAATCGCGCAGCTTCTCCAGGCTGCGCGCGCTACGGGCGATCACACGGGACAAGACGGAAATACAGCTCTGCGCGAATTACGAACTGCCGCACGAACTGGTGCTAGCGCGGCGGCATGGTGCGGAAGGAATCGGGTTGCTGCGCACCGAATTCCTGTTCATGAACCGCGATCGCCCGCCGAACGAAGACGAACAGTATGAAAGCCTGCGTGCCATTGTCGAAGGGATGGAAGGCCGTCCCGTAACCGTGCGTACGCTGGATGTCGGCGGTGACAAGCTGGCTTATTCGGTCGGAAGTGACCTGCATGATTCAGCCAATCCCGCGCTGGGCCTGCGGGCGATCCGGCTGTCGCTACGAGAGCCGAAATTATTATCGGACCAGTTGTCAGCGATCCTCCGCGCCGGCGCGCACGGTCCGGTGCGAATTCTTCTGCCCATGGTTTCGACAGTGGACGAAGTGCTGCAGGTGCAGGCCGTGCTGGGTGCCGCCGTCCACCGTTTGAAGCGTCGCGGCGTACCGATTGCCGACCCGCTGCCGCCGGTCGGGGTAATGATCGAAGTGCCCGGGGCGGCGCTGATCGCGGATATGCTGGCACAGGTTGCCGATTTCTTTGCCATCGGCACCAATGACCTGACCATGTACACGCTGGCCATCGACCGCGCCGATGAACGGGTCGCCTATCTTTATAACCCTCTGCATCCTGCCGTTCTGCGGCTGATCCAGTCGACGGTGGACGCCGCCCTTCGCGCGCGAATTCCGGTCAGCATCTGTGGCGAAGTGGCGGGCGACCCCCGCTATACCGCGCTGCTGCTGGGGCTCGGTGTACGTGAACTGTCGATGGCGGCGCCGAGCCTGTCGCGCGTCAAACAACGGGTGCGCGCCCTGGATATTGCCGCGGCGTCACTGCACGCCCGGGGAATTCTGGAGCAGTCCGATCCGGAAGAAATCGGGCGGATGCTCGACGACCTGGATGAATCCATGTGATAATCGCCGGATGGAGGAGCCGCATGTGCCGGACTTACTTCGGTTCGCTAAACCTTATGGCAAGTATTTCAACCTATGATAACGCGGTTGAACCGCCACGAGCTATTGATATGTTGCGGTGCACGCATCATATTGCTGCGATGCAATATTTCATAGACTTGCCGTAATGACAACTAGAGGCAATTGAATGAATTATCACATGCACGAACTGGCTCATTCGCTGATGACGCCCTGGCGATGGGGTGCGAAAGGGCTCAAGTTTCAGCTTGATCTGCCGTTCAACTGCTTTGGTAAATCGCCGGTCGGCCGGAACCTGTCCGCCGGACTGGAAGTGTTCGAAAACCTGACGCGCCGCTATGGAAAGCCGGAATTCGGCCTTCACGAAACCAAAATCCATGGTATGCCGGTGCCGGTTAAGGAAGAAATCGTTCTCAAGAAGACGTTCTGCAATCTGTTGCATTTTGCCCGCGATGAAGCCGTAACCGGGAAGCGGTATGACCCGAAAGTGCTGATGGTCGCGCCGATGTCCGGCCATTATGCGACCCTTCTGCGGGGCACCGTCGAAGCGATGCTGCCGGAGCATGAGGTCTATATCACCGACTGGGCGGATGCGCGCGACGTTCCGGTCA
>CAXBEC010000742.1:0-1793 GCA_963974145.1 uncultured Alphaproteobacteria bacterium
GCTGCACCGCACCCATGATATCAGATTGCGCTGCACCGCAATGCGGCGGAAGCAAATATTTGCCTGCCGGCCGGAAATCCGCACGAAATCGCGGCTTCCTTGCGGCACGGGTACCGAGAGCCCGCAATGCCGCCGGGCCTGATTAAAAATTTTAATTTTCCGGAACCTATTCGGCTGCCGCGTCGTTTGAACAGAACAACACCGCGGGACATTCCTGGACCCACCCCTCTCCCCGATGCAGGGATCGCGTCCCGCGGTGTTGATTTATCCCGCCAACACAAACAAATATCAGGAGGAAAGCGATGTATAACTACAAGAACATACTTCTCGTTGCGGCAAGTGCCGTTGCGCTGAATGTCGCAACACCTGCTTTTGCCCAGGACAACGGTGCACCGGCCATGAACCCGGCGGCGCCTAAGACCGGCACGCCCGCTGATAGCCCCGAGACTTTACCGCACGATGGCAGAAACGCCCCGGACGGCGACCTGAACAGCGGCGACACCCTGAACAGGACCGATAAAGTAGCCCCCGCCATCGGCGGCGCCACATTGGGCGCGGAATGGATCGCCACGCAGAACATGCCGGCGGCAAAGCTGGTCGGCGCCGAAGTGGTCAATGCCCAGAACGAAACCATCGGTGAAGTCGAGGAAGTCGTCACCATCAGTGGCCGTACCACGCTGATCGTATCCGTCGGCCAGTTCCTCGGACTGGGCGGACACAACGTGACGCTGGGTCTGGAAGAATCCAGCATCTTCCATCATGCCAGCGACCTGGATGACATCCGCATCCTGACCAGCATGACCGAAGAGCAGTTGAAGGCGCAGCCGAACTACAAACCGGCCGGCAAGTAAGCCGGACGTATCAGGCCGCGGACAGACCGGCAGGCGGAACAGCGGGAAAAAGCTCCCGCTGTTCAGTCTGCTTTTCGCCGGGCCGCGCAGGCCTTGGGGTCCGTCAGAGGCGTCGTCGACAGCCAGTGCGCCCGCCAGGAATCGATATGGCGCTCCACCGTCGCGATCGTGTCGCCATCCTCCGGGTTCCATTCCTTCAGCGCCGTGTCGACCGGCACGCAGTATTTGTCGGCGAGGTAGACCAGCGACTGGTTTGTCTGGTCGCGGTTATGGGCATTCGGGGTGCGCAGCGCATCGATCAGCACCAGCGCGACATCCCGGGGGCCGTCGGTCGCGGTATCGGCGCTCGCCGACGGCCGGACCCGCACCATGACTTCCAGCACCAGCTTCGCGTTTTCATTCTGCAGCCCGGGATCCTGCAACAGCAGGGAGAGCCGGTTCAGGATGCGCCCCTGCCGCGCGGGGTCCTGCAACCGTTCGGAAAGCCGGTTCTGCGCGCGGAACTGGTCCTTGCGCGAATTGTCCTCCTTGGCGATCCGCCAGAGGTCATAGCGCGTCGGTACCTCGGACGCATCGGACACCAGATGCCGCCCCGCCATGATCGCGGCGATGAAGAAGACCAGCGCCACCAGCATCGAGACCGTCCGGCCGCGCCAGCCGCGCACATACCAGAAATAGGTAAAGTCATCGATCACGCCCTTGATCTTCATCAGATAATACGCGTCGGCCAGCAGCGTTGCATCGTTATACAGCCGCCGCGCCTTCAATTCGCAAACCGCCTCGTCGCCCAGGCTGGCCGCGTTCGCATCGATCTTCGCAAGATCGGCCAGCAGCGCGGTCGTATCGTCGCCGCGGCTTTTCAGCAGTTCCAGCAGGCTGTCGAATTTGACCGGATCGCCGGTGACTTCGGCGATGATGCGTTCATCAAGCCGGCTTTCCAGT
>CAXBEC010000743.1:0-1784 GCA_963974145.1 uncultured Alphaproteobacteria bacterium
GGCGCGGAAGAAATGGGCCGCGTGCCAGCGCCGGATGGTAGCCTGCTGCACGGCTGCATGAAGATCTGCGGTGCCTCCATCATGCTGATGGACGAAATGCCCGCATGCGGCGGTCTTGGCCCGAAATCTCTGAAGGGGACACCGGTAACGATCCATCTGTATGTCGAGGATACCGACGCGGTCATTGCACAGGCGGTCGGCGCGGGTGCCTCTATCGTGATGCCGGCCGAGGACATGTTCTGGGGCGACCGCTACGGTGTGATCGAAGACCCGTTCGGACACCGTTGGTCGGTGGCCACCCACCAGCGCGATGTAAGCCCGGCGGAGATGCAGGACGCTATCGCCAAATTCGTCCCACAGGGCTGACCGGATCCGGACCCCGCCTGGACCAAATGCAATTTTGCCACCGTAAAGGAATTTTGAAATGACCTATGTCGATGGTTTCGTGGTCCCCGTACCCCATGCCAACAAGGAATCCTATCGCGCGCTTGCGGAGAAGATGCTGCCGATCTTCCGCGAATACGGCGCGCTGAACGTCGTGGAATGCTGGGGCGTCAATGTTCCCGATGGCGAGGTAACGTCCTTTCCCATGGCGGTAAAGTGCACCGCTGATGAAACCGTCGTCTTCTCGTGGATCACCTGGTCGTCGCGAGAGGCGCGCGACGCCGGCCACGCGAAAGTTTTCGCTGACCCGCGCGTGGCCGGAATGATGGAATCGATGCCGTTCGACGGCAAAAGGATGATTTTCGGCGGGTTCGACGTCATGCTTGAGGGATAGCGCGGTAAATGCCGCCGTTGCGGCAAAACGGTTCTGGCGGATGCGGATTGGTGATATGGAAACGCGTGTTCCCAACCAACCGGAGACCCTGCCCGTGAAATTGCCCGTCCTGAAAATTGTTTTCGCGTTTCTCATCCTTTCGGCCGCCAGCGCCTGTTCGCCCGAAGTGGGCAGCGATGCCTGGTGCGAGGATATGAAGGAAAAGGACAAGATGGACTGGACCGCGGGAGAAGCGGCCGATTTCGCGAGGTATTGCGTCTTGCCGTAACGCGACAGGACAGACAAGAAAACGGCGGCTCGAATGAACCGCCGTTTCCTGATTTCGTGCCGGTAGGGCCGTTATACGGCCCGGCGGCGCCGTACAATACCGAGCCCGACAAGGCCCAGGCCGAACAGGGCCAGCATGCCCGGTTCCGGAACGCCGACAACCTGTACGCTGTCGATCGCGATGCCGCCTGTGACATCGACATTGGTGAACCACCCATAACGGTGTCCGCCGACTTCACCCGGAATGGTGTCCGCCGCACTGGAACGGGTTTCGGTGAACATCAGGTTACCGCTGGAATCCCGCAGGTTCAGGTCAACCGCCAGAATGCCGCCATCATCGCGGAATACATGTTCGAACAGGTACCAGTCCGAATCGGTGATCGCGATGTGATTGATGGTTTCAAGGTCCTCGCGCGGGTCGAAGTTCGTATTGTTGCTGCCGCCGACGAGCAGGCTGCCCGTATCGCTGTCTTTTGTAACGTGGAAGATGAAATCCTGCAGATGAGCGCCATCTGTCCCGTTTGACGCGACGGAATAGTCAAACCCTTCACCCAATCCCATCCCGGTATCCAGGAAAATGGCCGTGCTGGTCGAATACCCGCCGGTCGGAAAGACCGACGAATAGCCATCGAACCGGGTAAAGACCCCGGTGGTGCGTCCAGCGGCAGCCGTAAATGACTGCTCTACTCTTGCATGGAAATTGCCTGCGAATGAGGTGACGCCATTTGATCCGGATACT
>CAXBEC010000744.1:0-1783 GCA_963974145.1 uncultured Alphaproteobacteria bacterium
AACTGGATGTGCTGCGGCGTCTCGGCGGGCTGTATCTCGATCAGGACGATTATCGCAACGGGCTTGGAATTTACCGGGTAATCGCGACCTATTTCCCAGAGCACCCGGATACAACGCGTATCGCCCAGATCATGACCGAAACCTTCAAGGAACTTTACCTGGAAGGAAAGGCGGATACGTTGCCACCCCTCACAGCACTGGCCCTGTATGACGAGTTCCGGGAACTGACACCTGCCGGCCCCGACGGCAATATCATGATCCAGAAACTGGCGGAGCGGCTGGTTGACGTCGACCTGTTGAAGCGTGCGGCTGATCTGCTGGAACATCAGGTCAAATTCCGCCTGCAGGGAGAGGAGCGCGCTGTCGTGGGGGCCAAGCTGGCGCTTATCCGATTGCTCGACAGGGATCCGACGGCGGCAATCGAAGCGTTGCGAACAACGGCGTATTCACGCCTGCCGGAAGAACTGGACGACGACCGGCGCCGGATCCAGGCACGGGCCTATTTCGAAATCGGGCGGGTCCAGGATGCCGTTGAGTTGCTGGCCGGCGATGTTTCGCGCAATGCCGACCTGCTGCGGGCGGATATCCAGTGGAAGTCCGAAAACTGGCCGGAGGCCGCAAAAGCGCTGCAGCGTTTTGCTGGTGAGCCTCCCGCTGCGGGCACGACATATGACCGGGCAGATGCGCAGGTGGTCCTGAACTGGGCCGTCGCGCTTCGATTAAGCAAGGATGAAGCGGGGCTGTCTGTCCTGCGTGAATTATACGGTCCGGCCATGGAGGCCAGCCCGATGGCGAATGCATTCCAGTTTATCGCCAGTCCATCCGGTGCAGGTGAACCGCTGGACATCGAGAATATTACCAGTCGCATAGCCGAAACCAACATGTTCGAAGCGTTTCTGGCGGAATACCTGGAAGACAACAAGAAGCGCCTGCTCAAAACGAAAACGCCGCCGCCAACACCGGATCCAGCCGGGCCCGGTCCCGCAGAACCGGCGGCGACACCCCAGGCGGCCAGTCCGGCCTCAGCACCCCCGGTGAGTGGCTGACGCTTTCTCTGGCGGATTGATGCCATCGTTGGCAGCGATTGGGGTAATTGCTTCAGAGTTGTGAAAAGCTGCGTGCCAGGCTGCCGGCAACGAGATACCAGCCATCCACAAGAACAAAGAAAATCAATTTGAACGGCAGGGAAATGATGACCGGCGGCAGCATCATCATACCCATCGACATGAGGACCGACGCGACAACGAGGTCGATAATCAGGAACGGTACAAAAAGCAGAAAGCCGATTTCAAACGCGCGCCGCAATTCGGAAATCATAAAAGCGGGGATGAGAACCCTTAAGGGGGTTTCCTCCGCGGATGCGACCGGCTCGACGCGCGCGATATCCATGAACAGCTCAAGGTCCTTTTCCCGAACCTGCCGCATCATGAAAGCATGGAACGGCGGCGTCGTTCGCTCCAATGCCTGCTGTTCGGTGATTTCTTCTGCGATCAGCGGAGCGATACCGTTTTCATAGGCGGTTTCCAGGGTCGGCTGCATGATGAAAAAGGTCATGAACAGAGCCAGGCTGACCAGCACCGCATTCGGCGGTGTTTGCTGCGCGCCCATTGCGGTTCGCAAGAAGGACAGCACCACTACGATGCGTACGAACGACGTCACCATGATGAGAATGGATGGCGCCAGCGTCAGGACGGCCATCAGGATGACGATCTGGAATATGCGGCCCGTCGCCGTGCCGCCTTCGCCCAGGTCGAGATTCAGGCTTTGTGCGCTGACCGGACCG
>CAXBEC010000745.1:0-1777 GCA_963974145.1 uncultured Alphaproteobacteria bacterium
CCCCTTTGGCCTTTCGGCGACAATGCCACGCAGGCGGCAAAGCGACAACCCGATGCCGCATAACAATCCGGTGTTGCGGCTTGCCTGGACGGTGGGTTGCGGCATAGGCTGCGGGCGAATTTCCGGAGTAATTGCATGTCATTCGGTCGTTTTCGCGAACCGCTGGCCCGCTGGATCGGCCAGCGTTTCTTTTTTGGCTGGGCGATGCTCGGCGTCGCCGCGCTGGGGATATTTGTCAGCGGCGCGGGACAGTCGCACACGTTCAGTGTCTTCGTTGGACCGATCGGCCGTGACCTTGGCCTCTCGGAAACCACCATCGCCTCCGCCTATGGTTCCGCGACACTGGTGGCTGCCTTCTGCCTGCCGCTGATGGGCCGCATGGTCGACCGGAACGGCGCGCGCCGGATGCTGCTGATCGTCACGCTTTGCCTCGGACTCGCCTGTTTTGCCTTCGGCGCGGCGGGCGGCATGATATGGCTCGCCTTCAGCTTTGCCGCATTGCGCTTCCTCGGCCAGGGGTCGCTGATGATGATCTGTACCAACCTGGTTTCGCAATGGTTCGCCCGGAATCGTGGTTTTGCCATCAGCCTGATGACCCTGGGATTTTCGGTCTCCATGGCGGTACACCCCGCGGTGTCGCAGCTTTTGATCGAATGGCTGGGCTGGCGTCAGGCCTGGGTCTGGATCGGTCTCAGCACCTGGGCGTTGCTGCTGCCGCCGGTGCTCTTCCTGGTGCTGAACCGACCCGCCGATATCGGGATGCTGCCGGACGGCGCCGCGGCACCGGCACCGGTTCCCGCCGGATCCACCCTCGCGGCGCGGGCCGCCCGCGTGGATGTCTCGCTGACCCTGAATCAGGCGCTGCGCAGCCCCGCCTTCTATATCGTCGCGACCGGGCTGTGCACCATGTCGATGATGGTCACGGCGCTGCATTTCTTTCAGGTTTCGATCTTCGCGACGCATGACCTGGATGCGGGCATCGCGTCGCGGGTCTTTGCCGTTTCCGCCATCACGATGGTCGTATCCATGCCGCTGGTCGGCCGCATGCTCGACCGGCTACCGACCCATTTCATGTTTTCGGCCGGGCTGGTTACCGTCGGCTGCGCCCTTGCCGGCGCGACGCTGGTTGACGGGCTGCTGACCGCCATCGCCTACGCCGTGGTCTTCGGCCTCAGCAACGCCTTCACCATTACGCTGTACGGTTTCTTGTGGCCGCGCTATTTCGGATTGAAACACCTGGGCAGCATCATGGGCATCGGGCAGATGATCGGCGTCGTCGGCGCCTCGATCGGCCCCCTGCCGCTCGGCGTCGCCAATGACTGGCTGGGCGGCTACGACCCGATGCTGCTGGGCATGGCGACGGTTCCCGCCGCCTGGGCCGTCGTGGCGCTGTTCCTGAGGGAGCCGAAGGCGGACTGACCGAGTTACTGTTTATCCGGATAGGGCCGCGGCATGCCCGGGCGGACCGGAACCTGGAAGGCGTTCAGGGTCATTGACGCCATGACATACAGCCCGGCAACGCCGGTCAGTTCCACCAGCTTCGCTTCGCCCAGCACATCCAGCGCCGCCTTGTAGGTCGCGTCGTCGACCTCGTGTTCGGTCGTCAGGCGATGGACGAAATTATAGACCGCTTCCTCGTCCTTCTTCGCGAAGACCGGCGTTTTGCGGTGGCGGATCGCCTCGACGACCGCGCTGTCGATGCCGACCTTCACCGCGACCGGCGCGTGCGAGCCGAAGACGATTTCCGCCGACCAGATGCGCCCGACCGTGATCGCGG
>CAXBEC010000746.1:0-1773 GCA_963974145.1 uncultured Alphaproteobacteria bacterium
GGGCTGATTCCGACCCAGCGGGTGAACAGCCGCTGGAAATGAAACTCGCTCAGCCCGGCCTGCCGGGCAATCTCGCCGAGCGACGGCTGGTCCTCGAAATGGTCATCCACATAGGCCAGCGCGGCGGCGATCCGATCATAGTCGCGGCCGGGGCTGTACGTTTCGGTCATGGTAATCGTTCCTGTAGATACCCTATCCATGCCGCAACCCTATCGCGGCAGTTACAGGCGAACCACCCGGTTCTTGCGCCGGTTCAACCGTCCATCCGCAGCGCGTAATACCGCGCGCCCGGGATGGGATTGTCGTAATAGGCGGCGGTCGCCGCGAACCCCATGGTGCGGTACATCGCATCCGCCGCCGCCATCTGACCGGGGATCGTATCGAGGCGCAAAACCGGATATCCCGCCGCCCGGGCGAAGCCGATGGCGCTGTCAGTGAGACGGCGGCCCAGCCCCTGCCCGCGCCAGTCCGCGCGGACATAGAGCCGTTTCATTTCCGCGCCGCCATCGGCCAGGGGCCGGACACCGACGCATCCGGCGGCGACACCATTTTCGGCCCGCGCCAGAAACAGGCATCCCGCCGGTAGCGCATAGCCTCCCGGCAGCGATGCCAGTTCGGTGTCAAACCCCTGAAAACACAGTTCGAAATCCAGCGATTCCGCATAATCGGTAAACAGCGCGCGGATATCGCCCATATCCGCCGGTGATTGCGGCACGCCAATCGAGATCACGGCTATGCCCTGGACAGGATGCCACCATACACATCCATGTCGATATTCCCGCCGGACAGCACCAGCCCGACCCGCTTGCCCGCCATCGCTGTTTTTTCCTGCAGCAGCGCCGCCAGCGGCACCGCGCCCGCGCCCTCGGCGAGATTATGGGTATCGGTGTAATAGGCCCGGATCGCCGCCTCGATTTCGTCCTCGCTGACGGTCACGATCCGCGCTGCGCCCCGGCGTATGATCGACAGCGCCGCCGGGTCGGTCGCGCGGCAGGCAACGCCGTCGGCGAAGGTATCGGCGCTGTT
Source organism: uncultured Alphaproteobacteria bacterium (assembly GCA_963974145.1). Taxonomy (GTDB): domain Bacteria; phylum Pseudomonadota; class Alphaproteobacteria; order UBA8366; genus MarineAlpha4-Bin1. The sequence continues at coordinate 1,027 of CAXBEC010000746.1, forward strand.
GGTGACGGTGTCCTGCCCCGTTTCGAATGCCAGCGCATAGGCGGGCGCGCGTTCCGAGACAACGCCGACGATATCCAGCGTCAGGCCCAGCGCATCCCGGGCGGCGATCATCCCGCAGATGCCGGAACCCTGTCCGATGGGTACATACACGGTATCCAGCCCCGCCACGGCGCGCAGGAATTCCAGCGAATAGCTGGCAACGCCACGCACCAGCAGCGGATGGAAGGCCGGCACCATGGACAGCCCCTTCTCCGCCGCCAGCGCCACCGCATGGTCGCGCGCCGCGTCGAAATCCGGCCCGTGCACCACCAGGTCGACGCCCAGCGCCGCCATGGCCGCGTTCTTTTCGCGGCTGTTGCCTTCGGGCACCACGATGGTCGCGGCGATACCGGCCGCGCGGGCCGCCATGCCGATGGACTGCCCGTGATTGCCCCGCGTGGCGGAAATCACGCCCGTAACATCGCCGCGGGCAACCAGGTCGCGCATATAGACGATGCCGCCGCGCACCTTGAAGGCGCCAATAGGTGTGTGGTTCTCATGCTTGACCCAGACCTCGCAGCCGCAGCGTTCGGACAGCAGCGGCCAGCTGTGCTGCAGGGTCGGCCCCATGACCGCATAGACCTCTTCGGCCGCGGCATCGAGCTGTTCCAGTGTCGCCTGCATGGTAATCCTCCTGACCGGTTGGGCCTTATACGGTGATCTCACCGCTCATATACAGCACGACATGGCCGGCGATTTCCAGCCGCG
>CAXBEC010000747.1:0-1770 GCA_963974145.1 uncultured Alphaproteobacteria bacterium
TTACGGCGTTTGCCGTCACGGGCCACAATACCACCGATTACACCATCGAAACCGCCGCGGACGAATTCCACCAGTTGCTGCATCACTACGAGGACCGCCACAAAGAACAGTTAAAGCCGATGACGTCCCTCGAGCAACTGGTCGAGCAGGTGAAAAACGAGTAGCCGCGGCTTGACCTGCAGAACCTGCCGGTTTGCGTGGCGGGCTTGAACAGGCGTCGATACGTCCCATATCGATGTTCGGTATTTGTTCTGGCGCCGCCGGTTTCGGATGTGAATGCCTGGCGAAGCCAATAAATGCCAATAAACGCCAACCCGGAAAAATTAACTGCCTGGCAATTCGGGAAAAATTCCGCGCGGTATATGTATCTGATGGCGACAGGCCCTATATGGAACGTTGTGTAATCTTGGAATTATCTGTGGGCTTGCGGAGCGATTTGAATGACCGGCATTGATACCCTGTTGAAAGGCTTCCGGAAGTTCCGCGAATCCTATTATGAAAAGGAACCAGACCTTTACCGGAACCTGTTGCGGGACGGGCAGCACCCGCGATTTGCCGTCGTGGCCTGTTCGGATTCCCGGGTTGATCCCGCCATCGTGCTGCAGACCGAGCCCGGCGAAATCTTCGCGGTGCGCAACGTGGCCGCTCTCGTGCCGCCGTATGAGGAGGCGGGGGCCTATCACGGGACAAGTGCCGCGCTGGAATTCGCGATAGACGGATTGAAGGTCGAGCATGTCATTATTATCGGCCATGCCCATTGCGGCGGGGTTCAGGCGATGGTCCACAATCAGGAGCCTGGAGGGGCGACCGGCGGCATGTTCATCACCGCCTGGACCGATCTGCTGCGCAAGGCGCGCGAACGAGCGCTGGCGGTGGACCCGACACTGACAGGCGATGACCTTGTCGATGCGTCGGAACGCCAGGCGGTGCGGCTGTCGCTCCAGAACCTCGATACATTCCCGTTCATCCGGAAGGCGGTGGCGGAGAACCGTGTCAGCCTGCATGGCTGGTATCTCAACATCATCAACGGCACACTGGAAATCTGGAATCCCGAAGCAGGGGTTTTCGAAGCGCAGAACTAGTAAAGTGGTCACGTCATGACAGCGATTCCCGATATCATGCTGGTCCGGCCGGAGGCCGGGTTCGAGCGGCCGCTTTCCGAGGGCGGGCAGCCGCTGGTTCTGGAATCGAATTACCAGCCGGCGGGCGATCAGCCCCAGGCGATCAAGGAACTCTGTGCCGGGCTGGAAGCGGGTGAGCGGGACCAGGTGCTGCTCGGGGTCACCGGGTCGGGCAAGACCTTCACGGTCGCCCATGTCATCCAGGAACTGCAGCGGCCGGCGCTGGTGCTGGCGCCGAACAAGACGCTGGCGGCGCAGCTCTACGGCGAAATGAAAGCCTGTTTTCCGAATAACGCCGTCGAATATTTCGTTTCCTACTACGATTACTACCAGCCGGAAGCCTATGTGCCGCGCACCGATACCTATGTGGAGAAGGAATCCTCCGTCAACGAACAGATCGACCGGATGCGCCATTCCGCGACGCGGGCCCTGCTGGAACGTGACGACGTCATCATCGTGGCTTCCGTATCCTGTATCTACGGTATCGGCGCGGTGGAGACCTATTCCAACATGGTCGCGGAAATCGATGTCGGCATGCAGCTTGATCCGCGCGACCTGCTGAAACAGCTCGTCGAACTGCAGTACCGGCGCAATGATACGGCCTTCATGCGCGGGGTTTTCCGGGTGCGCGGCGATACGATCGAAATCT
>CAXBEC010000748.1:0-1762 GCA_963974145.1 uncultured Alphaproteobacteria bacterium
CGGTCACGTCCAGCACGCAGTCCGGCGTGATATAGGCCGCCGGGTCGTGCATTTCATAGAGCAGCTGTTCGGTGGCGGTGGCGCGGTCCAGCCGCCCGCCCGTATCGGGGCATTTGCCCAGCTCGACCCCGCCGTCCAGCGTGATATCCGCATAGGGATTGCCGAGATGGGCGAGGTCCGGCACGTCCTTCATGCCCGGATCGGCGAAGCAGCCGCCGGTGAGCTGCCCGGAACATTCCAGCAGATGCCCGGCGACGGTCCCGGCGGCGAGGCGCGGCAGGTCGTCCGGCGCCCATTTCCAGTAATGCATGGCGGGGGCGAGGAACAGCGAGGGGTCGGAGACCCGCCCGGTGATGACCAGCGGCGCGCCGGTTTCCAGCCCGCGGCAGACCACATCCGCGCCCAGATAGGCATGCGCCGCCACCATGTTCGGCAGCAGGCTTTCCACCGGCTCGCCGGTTTCCATGATGGGCAGTTCCGGCATGGCGCGGATGATGCTTTCGATATCGTCGCCTTCGACCACCGCGACCGGCACATCGCCCAGCCCCTGTTCGGCCGCCATCTTCCGCACGGCGCGCGCGCCGCCGCCGGGATTGGCCGCGCCCATATTGGTGACGATGCGCACGTGTTTTTCCAGGCAGCGCGGCAGGATGCGCTCCATCCGTTCGATCAGCCGCGGGTTGTAGCCTTTCTCCGGATCGTGGCGCCTGCTCAGGCTCTCGCGCGCGGTGGTCCGTTCGGCCAGGCATTCGAAGACGAGGAAGTCGAGATCCGCGCGCTCGACCAGATCGATGGCGGGTTCGATGCGGTCATCCGCGAAACCGGCGCCGACGCCGATGCGGACGACATCCGAGGGTTTGCTCGTCATGCTGCGTATTCTCCGGGCTGGGACATCGTTTTACTGTTTCGCACATTATGGGATGACCGGCTGGCCCGGTGCAACGCCGCCCGGCAATGCCCCGGTGGAAAGGGTTTCAGCCGCCGGTCTCGCCTAGGATTTCGGCGCGCACCGCGTAGAGCGGGTCGGCGGTGTTCCGCGTGCCCCATGGCCCCGCACCCTGCCGTTCGCCGCCCTTTGCGACCGAGGTGAAGCGGCTGTCAATGACGAGCCGGCGCCGCGCGATCCGCCAAGCGCCGTCGCGGCGTTCGAAGCGGTCGAGATAGCGGCCCCAGGATTGCCGGCAGATCATGTCGCCGGGGGACAGGCCTTCCGCCTCGGCGTCGCCGGGCGGGCGCAGGCGGCGGCTGGCGTAATAGGTTTCCACCATGGCCAGATCCGGCCCGGCGAATTCGATCAGGCACTGGCCGAGGAAATGCGTGGAATTGTCGTAGCCGGCGAAATTGACCGGCAGCCAGTCGATGAACCCGTCGATATCGCCGCGATAGTCGATATGGTCGTCATGCGCGTCCGGGTGATAGGCGGAGCGGATGACCGCCTCGTCACCGCGATCGACGCCGCGGGCAAAGCGGCACAACGCGTCCCATATCGCGGCCCGGTCGGCGAGGGTCCGGATGGTATCGCTTTGAATGTCGGTCATGGTCGCTTCCCTCGGTGGCCTGGCCTGCCGCCGTCACATTATTCCGCGGCGCGGCCCGCATTGCGGGGATAGCGGCGGCGCAGTTCGGCGATGACATCGTCCAGCGGCTCCACATCCGCCATCTTCATGTCCATGTCGAACAGGTTGGCGCGATGCGCGGTGGCGCTGCGGTCGCCGACGGCTTCCTCGGCCACGATGACACGGAAATTATGCGAGAACGCATC
>CAXBEC010000749.1:0-1744 GCA_963974145.1 uncultured Alphaproteobacteria bacterium
CCCTGGCCGGTTGTTTCGGGATCGCGCTGTTGCGCGGACGGTTACGGTCCTATGCGGGGCAGTTCGCTGTATTTGCCTATATCGCCTGTCTGTTCGGTGGCAGCCTCTATGCATTCATGGCGTATCGCATCCTGTTCGATCCCAGCTTTTCAATTGTCGCGACTGGTGTCTGTTATCTGGGTTTCATTGGCATTGAACTGGTCAGAACCCAGCGTGAGCGGCGGCAGACTGCCGCGGAACGCGCGACGGCGCTGATGCTGGCCGAAGCGGCCAGCCGGTCGAAAACCAATTTTCTGGCGAATATGAGCCATGAACTCCGGACGCCGCTGAATGCCATCCTCGGATTTTCGGAAATGATCAAGGACGGCGTGCTCGGCCCTGCAACGCCGGTACAATACGGCACCTATGCAACCGATATTCACAATTCGGCACGCCATCTGCTGGAGATGGTGACCCAGATCCTTTCCATGGCGGAACTTGAATCCGGAGAGCGACATCTCCGCATTTCAGAATTCGATTTGAAGGAAGTGATCACGGATTGTATCAAGAAGATCCGGGGATCAGCCGAATCGAAGGGGGTAAGCATCGAATGCGAGGCGGGATCGGAGTTTCTGGCGTTGCGTGCCGACCGCAATATGGTTGTCCAGATGTTGCTGAATCTTCTCCAGAACGCTGTAAAATTCTCGCCGGAAGGTGGCCGTGTCCGTGTCGCAGGCTCCGCTTCCACCGCCGGCGAATTCACGCTCTCGGTGACGGATGCGGGTGAGGGCATGACGCAGCAGCAGGTTGCGGAGGCATTCGAGGTGTTCCAGGAAAACGACCATGATCGTTCGGACAGTGCGCGGGGTATCGGTCTCGGACTGCCGCTTACCACGGCGATGATGAACCTGCATGATGGACGGGTTTCTGTTTCCAGCGTAAAGGGAAGGGGAACGACGATAACGTTGCACTTTCCGGCCCGCCGGATTTTACGGAATGCCAGTAATTAGGGCGCATTACTGTTGCCTGCTCAGGAACGACAGGGGAATTTCATGGGGAAAGTAATTTTCGGCCTGGCATTGGCGCTATTGATTTCGCGCGGCGCGGCGGCTCAGGATGACGGCGTCGCGCTGGTCAAGGTGCTGGAGGGATCGGCCTTTGCCGTGCAGTCCGGCGACCGGCAGGCGCTTTCGGTCGGGCAATCGATCTTTCAGCAGGATATTGTCGAAACGGCCAGCGGTTCCGTCGGCCTTACCTTCAAGGACGGGTCGCGGATATCCATCGGGCCGAATTCGCGTGTTGAATTCAAGGCGTTCGAATTTGCACCGAGCGACAACCGCCTGTCCTTTCTGATCAGCATCATCAAGGGAACGATGCAGTATATATCCGGTATCATTGCCAAACTGTCGCCGGAAGCTGTCCGCATCGAAACCCCCGTTGCGACCGTGGTTGTCAGGGGAACCCGCTTCCTGGCGAAGGTGGAGGGAAACTGATATGCGGCAGAGTTCGGGAAAAACGGTTGCCCGGGCGCCGTTTCGCGGGATATTGCGCTTTGGCGTTCTGGCGGCAATGTTCCTGCTTTCAGCCTGTGCGGCGGATAACGTCTTCGTTCTGCTGCCGGATGATGACGGGAAAGTCGGGACGATTGAGGTCGTGACCGATGCGGGACGGCAAACGATCGAAACAGCAAATCAATCCATTAGAGTGTCAGACAGGAACGCCGCCCCGCAGGCGCCGAAAACCCTCAGCGATGCGGAAATCAGCA
>CAXBEC010000750.1:0-1743 GCA_963974145.1 uncultured Alphaproteobacteria bacterium
CAGAGGCAGATTCACTGATCGCCTGAATCCAGACCATTGACGGCGGTGCCGGCAGCGTATGTGGTTAACGGCATATCGCGCCGGGGAGGATGAAAGCGATGCTGACACTGTATCATTACTGGAGTTCCGTCTGTTCCCAAAAGGTCCGCCTCTGCCTGGCTGAGAAAGACATCGAATGGGAAAGCCGGCATGTCGACCTGTTCAACGACTTCGACCACTGGAACCCCGACTACGTGAAACTGAACCGCAAGGCCGTGGTGCCGACAATCGACCATGACGGGCGGCTGCTGATCGAATCCAACGTGATCATCGAATACCTGGACGATGCCTTCCCCGACATTCCGATGAAGCCGGCGGACGCCTATGCGCGCGGCCGCATGCGGCTGTGGATGTACGATTCGGAGGAGATCGCCCACAAGCATATCAACACCGCATCGTATAATCCACGCCACGCGGTGCGGCTGGCCACGCGGTATACGAAAGAGGAACTGGTTGAAGTCATGTCCGGGCACCCCAATCCGGAAATCCGCGAACGGGTCGTGCGCCGCGCCCGCGAAGGCGTACCGCAGGCAGAAGAGGACGCGGCCTACCGCGCGCTCGACGCGCTGCTGGACGAAATGGAGGAATCGCTGGCAGCCGGACCGTGGCTGGTCGGCGACATGTTCACGCTGGCCGACATCGCCATGGCATCCTATGTCAACCGCATCGACGCCCTGCCCCGCCCGGAGATGCTGTCCCCGGCCATCCGGCCGCGCGTGGCCGACTGGTGGCAGCGCCTGCAGGCAAGGCCGGGGTTCATCGACGCCTTCTCCTTCCCCAATCCGGTGGCGGGAGACCCGATGACCCGGTAAGGCGGCGGGACTACGTCACTTCATCGCCAGCGCCGATGCCGACTGCGCCAGCCGCACGAGATTGATGAATGCCGCCCGCAACCCGTATTCGTCCGCCCCCTTGTTCCTCCTGGCCAGCGCGATGACGTCGTCATAGCCGAATCGGCCCGTATAGGCGCCGCCGGTCAGGATCTGCCCGAAACCCGCAACGGCCGTGGCCCATTCGGTTTCTCGCCGGCGCGTATCATCCATATTGCCAGAGTCAGTCGCCGGGGTGATCGCCACGGACATCAGTCGGGACGTGTCTTCCTTTGGCAGCTTGTAGCGGATCTTCAGGAAACCGTATTCGTCGTTCATATCCCCTGCCGCCGGCTCGGTCTTCTGATAGCGGCTGTCCGGAATCATCCCGCTGTCGCTGCCGACCGGCGTGATTTCATAGATCGCGGTGACCGTGTGGCCGGCGCCGATATCGCCCGCATCAATCTTGTCATTGCGGAAATCCTCGCGCTTCAGCGCTCGGGTTTCGTAACCGATCAGCCGGTATTCGGACACTGTCGCCGGGTTGAACTCGACCTGGATCTTCACATCCTTCGCAATCGGAAACAGCGTCGAGGACGCCTCGTCGACCAGCACCTTGCGGGCCTCGTTCAGCGTGTCGATATGCGCTGCCACGCCATTGCCGCTCTGCGCCAGCGCCTGCATCGCCTGGTCGTTCAGATTGCCCTGCCCGAAGCCGAGCACGGTCAGGTAGATGCCGGTGTCGCGCTTCTGTTCGATCAGTCCCCGCAGCGCCTTCGCGCTGCTGACGCCGACATTGAAATCGCCATCGGTCGCCAGGATGACGCGGTTGACCGAATTTTCATCGAACTGTTCCTGCGCCAAGGCATAGGCCTGGCGGATGCCGGCGCCGCCC
>CAXBEC010000751.1:0-1724 GCA_963974145.1 uncultured Alphaproteobacteria bacterium
CGCGGGCAGCGATGTCGGCCCGGTTAGACTAAGGCGACCGAGAAGGGAGAATAGTGTACGGGCACCGTAATTTCCCAATGCGGCCCGCTTGCCCGGCGTCGGTCATTCAACCTCCCGCGACACCGGAAGTTCCCCGATTCTTCGCGCGCAGTTCGCTCACCAGCCGGGCGTTCTCGATGGCGATGACGCTCTGGTCGGCGAAGATCCGCGCCAGTTGCAGGGTCTTGTCGTCGAAAGGGCGGACCTGCTTGCGGTAGATGGTAAAGGCGCCGATCAGGCGGTCGCCGGCGACCATCGGGATCGCGGTGAAGGATCGCGCGCCGCCCAGGTCCGCCGTGGCGTCGCGCAGCGGGTCGCCGCGCCGGTAGATTTCCTCGGCGCAGACATCGGCGATGTTGACCACATCCCGCCGGGCGGCGACCCGGCCCAGCCCGGTCTGCGGGCTGACATGGAACGCTCCCTGCTTCGCCAGCCAGTCCCGGAAGGCCGCCGGAATGTCGCGGGTGAAGGCGGGCTCGAAGCCGCTTTTCGCCGTATAGGAAAACAGGATCCCGTATGCGGCGTCGCACAGTTCCAGCGCGTGGCCGAGGACGGCGGCAATGACCTCGTCGATATTCCCGTTCGACTGGCTGATGATCCGCAGCACCTCGCTCAGCGCCCGCTCCCGGCTGATCGCTTCTTCAAGGCTCAGCGCCAGCTCGGAGACCAGCGCCGCCTGGTCGTCCCGGTTCCGGGACTGCGCCGGCGCGCCCCCGAGCACCTTGTGCAGCTCGATCTTGGACGACACGCCGAGCTTGCGGTAGATCGCCGCCAGATGGGTGCGAACCGTGGAAGGGGCGATATGAAGCCGCTCCGCGATGCGATGATAGGTGTCGCCCTGCGCATAGGCCTGCGCAATCTCCTGCTCGCGGGGGCTCAACACGCTTTCCTGCACTTCAATTCCCTTCCAGCCGATCGCACGGGTATGTCGGAGCAAGACTAATACAGCAGATGCGGTAGCCGGAATACAGCACCTGCCCGATTTCCCGCCAGCCCGGACGCCCCTATTGTTTGATGACAGTGAACGAAACGGTTTGCATGAACGGTGGAGTACGACACCATGACGATGACGGAGACCGCACGGAAATTCTTCGACGCCTGCGAAACCGGCAGGGGCTGGGAAGGCTGCCGGGAATGGTGCCACGAGGGCGCGACGTTTTCCTGCCAGGCCGATGCGCTGGCGGATGTCGGCACGCTGGCCGGCTATGCCGACTGGATGCGGGGCCTGCTGGGGCTGATCCCCGACGGGCGCTATGAATTGAAGGCCTTTGCCGCCGATGGCGAACGCAACCGGGTGGTTGCCGCCGCCGTGTTCCACGGCACCCACAGCGGCGAGGGCGGGCCGGTGACTCCGACGGGCAAATCCGTTGCCGCCGACTATGTCTACCTCATGGATTTCGACGGCAGGAAAATCCGGCACATGACCAAGGTCTGGAATGACGGCCATTCGCTGCGCGCCCTCGGCTGGGCGTAGTGCGCTGGCGCATCCTGCTGCTGCTGTTCCTGGCGCGGGTGGGGCAGGGGTTCCAGTTCCAGACGCTGGGCTCGGTCGGCGACGACCTAGTCCGCTCCTTCGGGCTGGCCTATGCAGAAATCGGCACGCTGATCGGGCTGTTCATGCTGCCGGGCCTGTTCCTGGCCCTGCCCGCCGGGTTTGCCGGACGGTACCTGCCGGACCGGTTGCT
>CAXBEC010000752.1:0-1723 GCA_963974145.1 uncultured Alphaproteobacteria bacterium
CATGTCAAAACAGGTTTTTCACGTCGGCAATGCCGCCGGGTTTTCCACCGACCGGCTGGATTCCGCCGCGCCCGTCGTGGCCGCGCTGATCAGATCCGGCGCGCCCTCGGCGCTGTTTTTCGAAACCCTGGCGGAACGCACCCTCGCCTTTGCGCAGCGGGCAAAACTGTCTGATCCGGAAAAGGGCTATACCCCCGACCTGGAAGGGTTCCTGCGGCCGGTGCTGAAAGACTGCGTGACCCACGGCATCCCGGTCCTGGGCAATTTCGGTGCGGCCAACCCGCTGGGCGCGGCGAAGGCGATCCACCGGCTGGCCAGGGAACTGGGAATCGAGGGGATCAAGGTTGCGGTCGTCGAAGGGGATGACGTGCGCGAGGGGCTGCGCGCCATGCAGGTTCAGGCCTGGGAGGAAGAGGCGCTGTTCGACGATGTGGTCGTCACCGGCCGGGTGACTGATTCCGCGCTGGCGCTGGCGCCGCTGATCCATCATTTCGGCTGGTCGGCGGATGACTGGGACCGGATGGCGGCCGGCGTGCTGACCGGGCATCTGCTGGAATGCGGCGCGCAGGTCACCGGTGGGTATTTCGCCGATCCGGGCTTCAAGGACGTCGCCGGCATGGCCAGCATCGGCTATCCGATCGTCGAGGTGTCTGCCGACGGGCAGTTGGTCGTCACCAAACCCTCCGGCACCGGCGGGCGGGTCGATACCCGCACCGTGAAGGAACAGATCCTGTATGAAATCCACGACCCGGCGAACTACCTGACCCCGGATGTGACCCTGGACCTGACATCGGTGCAGGTCATGGATCTGGGGCCGGACCGGGTGCAGGTAGTCGGGGCGAAGGGCCGCCCCGCGCCGGAAACCCTGAAGGTCACGATCAGCTATGCCGGCGGCTGGCTGGGCGAGGGCGAAATATCCTATGCCGGGCCGGGCGCGGCCGCCCGGGGTCGGCTGGCGGCGGCAACCGCGCGACAGCGCATCGAGACACAACATCCGGGCATCGACATTCGCACCGATGTCATCGGGCTGGTCAGCATCCTGGATGGCGATAGCGGCGACCTGGCCCGGGGCATGCTGGACACCGCATGGGAGGACGTACGCGTACGCATCGCGGTCAACACCGACGACGAAGCGATCGCCGCGCTGGCCGCGCGCGAGGTGGAGACCCTGTACTGCGCCGGACCGGCCGGCGGCGGCGGCGTCCGGCGGACGGTAACGCCCCGGATCAAGACCGCATCCTGTCTGGTGCCCCGCGAATCCGTACAACCCAAATTTCGACTGGTGCCCGCAGATGCATAAAGAATCCAACATGATCGACGTTCAACTGCGCGAAATCGCCCATGGCCGGACCGGCGACAAGGGCGACCGCGCCAATATCAGCATCATCCCGTATGAAGCGGAAGCCTTCGCCTATATCGCCGAGCAATTGACCGACACGAGGATGCGCGAGGCCTTTGCCCATCGCGGCGTCGGCAAGGTCGTACGTTATGACCTGCCGGAGCTGTGCGCGTTCAATTTCGTGCTGGACGATGTTTTGCAGGGCGGCGTGAACGGCAGCCTGAACCTGGACGGCCACGGCAAGAGCCTGTCTTTCGTGGCCATGTCGATCAACCTGCGCGTCCCGGCCGAACTGGTGGAAAGCGCGCGCAAGGCGCGGGCGACCGAAACAAGTTCGGTTTAGGTTCTGTACTCATAAAAGGTATTCTCAAGGTGAGTAAAATG
>CAXBEC010000753.1:0-1722 GCA_963974145.1 uncultured Alphaproteobacteria bacterium
GTTTCCTTTGTGAATGCCTTGCTCACCGGTCGCATCCCTCGTCCGCTTCAGCCGCCATCATACATGCAAAACCGGATAATCGCGCCAGGCAATGCCAATCCGGTAACCGTGCTTCACGGCTGTGTGAACCGCGACGTCAAAAGGCGGTACCAGGGGTTAGGGTCATGATTAATTTCACAAAACCGAATATGAGGTCGTCATGCGCAAGACCCGTCACACCCCGTTCTCCGGACTGATGCTCGGCATTGCCGTTCTCGCATTCAGCGTCGCACCGGCCCGCGCCGATGGCGAGGAGCTGATCGTCAAGCAGAGCGATTTCGGCGTGACCAAGACGCTGGACCGGCTGGGCATTGCGCTGGAACGCAAGGGCATCAGGGTCTTCGCCCGTATCGACCATGCCAAGGGGGCAAAGAGCGTCGGTATGGAGCTGGCGCCGACAGCCGTGATCATCTTCGGCTCGCCGAAGATCGGTACGCCGCTGATGACGTCGAACCCGGCCATCGGGCTGGACCTGCCGCTGAAGGCCGTCGCCTGGCGGGCGGCCGACGGTACGGTAAAGCTGGCCTATACCGACCCGGCCGTGCTGGCGAAGCGCTACGCCATCGCCGACCGCGACAAGGTCTTCGGCAATATCAACGGTGCGCTGGACAAGTCCACCGACATGGCGACAAAACGCGGCATGCTGCCGAAGCAGTAACGTTTCAAACGCCCGACAGCACCGTGTCGTGGTCTTCCGCCGCGTCGGCGAGGCGGCGCGCGATACCGGCAAAGGCGAGATCGGTACCCGGCGCGCCGGCCAGCAGGCAACCGACCGGCAGCCCTGCCGCCACCTTGCCCGCCGGCATGGTCACGACCGGACCGGCCAGCGCCGTCCAGGGGGAGATATAGGTGGCATCGCCGGTCCAGGCGATCCCTTCGGGCGCAGGCTTCGGCGTTGCCGGCCACAGGAACGCATCCGTATCGGGGAAGGCCGCAAAGAACTCGCCGCGCATCGCATCCAGCGACCGGCGGGCGTCCAGATAGGCATCGTCCGATATCTTCAACCCGTCGCGGATGGTTTCCAGCAGCAGCGGACCGATCATACCCTGCGGTTCGTTCAGGAAATTACGGCGGATGCGGCCGATTTCGTATTCCATGGTCAGCCGATGCGCCTTGAAAATCGCCTGGAAGGGTACGGGTGACGGTTTTTCGGTCACCGTGTGACCCGCATCGCGCATACGCGCCGCCGCGTTGGCGGTGGCCCGGTGAATTTCCGCATCCGCCGACTCGATATGCGGATCGGTCAGCACCGTCACATTCAGCGCCGCCTTCGTTTCATCCGCAGCATCGCCGCGCAGTCCTGGCGGGCAGATTGCCTCGAACACCGTGCAGGCATCCTCCACCCGCCCGCCATAGAACCCGACTGTATCCCAGAGCGAGGACAGCAGCGCGATCCCCGCGCCCGGCATCGCCCGCGTGGTCGGCTTGAACGCGCCGATCCCGCAATAGGCGGCCGGCCGGTTGACCGAAGCCATGGTCTGCGTACCGAGCGCGACCGGCACCATCCCGGCGGCAACCGCAGCACCCGACCCGCTGCTCGATCCGCCGGGAGTGTGGTTCAGGTTGTGCGGGTTGCGCGCGGGGGACGGATCGCGCAGGGCGAATTCGGTGGTGTGCGTCTTGCCCAGCATGATGGCGCCTGCCGCCCGCAGCGCCGCGACGATTTCCGCATCTGCGGTGGCC
>CAXBEC010000754.1:0-1718 GCA_963974145.1 uncultured Alphaproteobacteria bacterium
CCCATTGCCGCGAGCCAGTCATTGTTGCGGCCCATCTCTTCGGCCCAGACCTCGACCATCGCATCGGGCACCGTATAGGGTCCGCACAGCGCCTTCAGATAGGTCGCGGCCTGTCCGGCATCAGCGGTGTTCAGGTAACCCTGCCCGGCGACGCGGGTATTGCCGCCTTCGCGGCCCTCCGGCGCTTTTTCCAGGATGACGACATCCGCACCCAGTTCTTGCGCCGTGACCGATGCCGCGACCCCTGCCGCGCCGAAGCCGACCACGACGATATCGGCCTCGACGTCCCAGTTTTCCGGCATGAGCATCAACTGGCCGGCAACGCAGCGGTCGACCCGCCATCGACCGGCATGGTGATGCCGGTGATATAGGCGGATGCGGCGGAACTCAGGAACAGGCAGGCATCCGCGATGTCGGCCGGCTGCGCGATGCGCCCCATCGGTGACGTGCCGGTCAGGCGGTAACCGTGATTGGATGCGCTCTGGCCCATATAGGGCGCGAACACCCGCACCAGATGCGACAGCGCAGCCTTCGAGGCGGCATAGGCGCCGCTCGACGCCTTCGGCCGGATGGCCGCGGCGGAGGATATGGCGGTGACGGCGCGCCGCCGCGCCGGTCCCGCCTGCAGCAGGGGAAGCGCCGCCCGCATGGTGACCCAGAACCCCCGCATGTTGACGGCAAAGACATCGTCGAAATCGCGTTCGGACATATCGGCCAGAAAGCCGACCCGCAGGATGCCGGCGGTAAAGACCAGATGATCCAGCCCGCCAAGCTCGCCGGCGGCTTTCTGCAGGACCGGGCCGACGGATCCACTGTCGCGGACATCGGCGGCGGCGGTCAGCGCCTGTGCGGCGCCGCCGGCGCGCAATTTATCGGCAAGCCCTTCGAGCAGTGTCGCATTGACATCAAATGCCGCCACCTGCGCGCCCCGTGCCGCAAAGGCCAGTGCCGCCGCCCGCCCGATCCCGGACGCCGCGCCAAACACGGCGACCGGCCGGTCGCGGAATTCATCATTGTCACCCTGCACGAATTGTACTCCCAAGTCTTTGCGTCAGCCGTCGATTATGCGGGGCGCTCGCGGCGCGCACAAGCCGACCGGGCCGGCGCATGGAAACAGCCGGGACGTTACCGGTAGCGGTGCCGGATCTCGCCCTGGCCATAGCCATCCTGATGGAAATAGTTGGCTTTCGAATATTCTGTGATGAGTTCCCGATAGGGGGTTGGCGAATATTTTGCGGGGTTTTCGACGTCGGTACAGGAATCAGCAACGCGGATGACACGGTCCACATTGGGGCTGTGGAAATAGGCCATGGCGTAGCGGTCGGTTTCGCCGTCGACAATGACGCCATGCGGCGTCGAGAGGAAACGGTCGTTCGACATGCGACGCAGGATATTGCCGATATTGACCAGAAACGTACCGGGCAGCACCGGCGGCGCCAGCCATTCGCCGGACGGCAGGCGGATCGCCAGCCCCGGTACGGAATCGCGCGCCAGGATGGTCAGGAAGGAATTGTCGGTATGCGGCCCGGTGCCGAAGTCATTATCCTCGATCCGGGTCGGCGGGTAGTGCAGCATGCGCAGTTTCGCATTGTTTTCATCCGCGAAATCATCGTCCAGCCAGTCCGCCGGCATGCCCAGCGCCAGGGCGAATGCAGGGACCAGTTGCTGCCCCAGCGCGTTCAGCGCGTTGAAGTATTCCATCACGCCCTCGCGGAAGC
>CAXBEC010000755.1:0-1711 GCA_963974145.1 uncultured Alphaproteobacteria bacterium
CGTGAGCCGCGCGATCCGGTCTATCCGGCGGAGGAGCTTTACGGCATCGTCAATGCCGACCCGCGCAAGCCGTATGACGTGCGCGAGATCATCGCCCGCGTCGTCGATGGCAGTGAGTTCGATGAATTCAAGCAGCTTTACGGCACCACGCTGGTCTGCGGTTTCGCGCATCTGCATGGCTATCCGGTCGGGATTGTCGCCAATAACGGCATCCTGTTTTCCGAATCGGCGCTGAAGGGCGCGCATTTTATCGAGCTGTGCTGCCAGCGCGGCATTCCGCTGATCTTCCTGCAGAATATTTCCGGCTTCATGGTCGGGCAGAAATACGAAGCGGGCGGCATCGCCAAGGACGGGGCCAAGCTGGTCACCGCCGTCGCCTGCGCCAATGTGCCGAAGTTCACCATGATCATCGGCGGATCGTTCGGCGCGGGGAATTACGGCATGTGCGGCCGGGCCTTCGGGCCGCGCATGCTGTGGATGTGGCCGAATGCGCGGATTTCCGTCATGGGCGGGACCCAGGCCGCCAGCGTGCTGGCGACCATCCGCCGCGATGCGATGGAAGCGAAGGGCGATGACTGGAGCGAAGAGGATGAGGCGGCCTTCAGGGCGCCGATCCTTGAGCAGTATGAACGCGAGGGGCATCCCTATTACGCCACCGCGCGGCTTTGGGATGACGGGGTCATCGACCCGGCCCAGACCAGACAGGTGCTGGCACTGGGCATCTCCGCCGCGCTGAACAAACCGGTCGAGCCAACGCGGTTCGGCGTTTTCCGGATGTAGAAAAGAGTTAAAAACAAAAATATGAATGACGAAATACTGTTATGCGAAACCGATGGCCGCGGCGTCGCCAC
The DNA here is from genome assembly GCA_963974145.1 of uncultured Alphaproteobacteria bacterium. GTDB lineage: Bacteria > Pseudomonadota > Alphaproteobacteria > UBA8366 > MarineAlpha4-Bin1. Next base: position 852 of record CAXBEC010000755.1, read on the forward strand.
GGTGACGCTGAACCGGCCGGAAATCCACAACGCCCTGAATGGCGAACTGATCGCAGCACTGACCGCAACCTTCGAGCGGCTGAACGCCGACGATGCCGTGCGGGCGGTGATCCTGACCGGAAACGGCAAGAGCTTTTCCGCCGGCGCCGACCTGAATCACATGAAAAAGGCGGCGGCCTATACCGAGGCGGAGAACCTGGCCGATGCGCGCAAGGTCGCGGCGATGTTTCATGCGCTGAATACGATGCGGCATCCGACCGTGGCCAGGGTCAACGGCGCGGCCTATGCGGGCGGCGCAGGGCTGATCGCCTGTTGCGATATCGCGATCGGTGCCGACCACGCCCGGTTTGCGGTGACCGAAGTCCGCATCGGTATCGTGCCTTCGACCATCAGTCCCTATCTGCTGGCGGTGATGGGGCCGCGCGCGGCGCGACGCTACTGGCTGACGGCGGAACGGTTCGACGTGGCGGAGGCGGTGCGCTACGGGCTGCTGCATGATTCCGCCCCGGCGGCGGAACTTGACGCGAAGGTCGCGGCGGTGATCGACGACCTGCTGCAGGGCGGACCCGGCGCCATCGCCGCATGCAAGGCGCTGGCGCAGCAACTGCACGGTCCGGTGACGTCAGAGATGCGGGAACGGACGGCGGCGGGCATTGCTCGCTTCCGCGCAACGGATGAGGGCCGAGAAGGGCTGAGCGCCTTCCTGGAAAAACGCAAGCCCTCCTGGCAGGCGGAGGTCGCATCATGAATGATGAACCGGTTGTTCTTTGCGATATTGATGCGCGCGGCGTGGCCACGGTCACGATCAACCGTCCGCGGGTCAACAATGCCTATAACGGTGAAATCGTCGATGCGCTGCT
>CAXBEC010000756.1:0-1708 GCA_963974145.1 uncultured Alphaproteobacteria bacterium
TTCGATACGCCCGAAGGCAGGGTGCAAGTGCAGGCGGATGCGACGGTGCTGGCGCTGGGCGGCGGCAGCTGGTCGCGGCTCGGCTCCGACGCCGCCTGGGTGCCGATCCTGCGCGACGCCGGGGTTGCGGTGGCGCCGCTGCAGCCCGCGAATTGCGGTTTCGACACCGGCTGGAACAAAGTCTTCCGCGAGCGCTTTGCCGGCGATCCGGTCAAATCCGTGCGGCTGTCCCATGGGGAGCAGAGCGTCACCGGCGAATTCGTCGTCACCGAAGGCGGGATCGAAGGCGGTGCGGTCTATGTCCTGTCGGCGACCCTGCGCGACAGTATCGCGGCGGAAGGCAGCGCCATCCTGACAATCGACCTCAGCCCGGGCCGCAGCAAGGCGCGGCTGGCCAGTGACCTCGCCGCACCACGCGGGTCACGCTCCATGGCGACCCACCTGAAGCGCAAGGCCGGGCTCACCGGGGTCAAGTCGGGGCTGCTGCGCGAGGGGCTGGAACCCGAGGCCTTTACCGACCCCGCGCGGCTGGCCGCCGGGATCAAGGCGCTGCCGCTGCGCCTCACCGCCGCGCGGCCGATTGACGAGGCGATCAGCAGCGCCGGCGGCATAACCTTTGCCGCGCTGGATGCGCATTTCATGCTGCATGCCCGGCCCGGCGTATTCTGCGCCGGCGAGATGCTGGACTGGGAAGCGCCGACCGGCGGCTACCTGTTCAGCGCCTGCTTCGCCACCGGCCGGGCCGCCGGCGCAGGGGCCGCGGACTGGCTGGCAGCACAGGCACGCTGAACAGGATATTTTTCCAGGAACAATCAGATTCACGCGGTCACCGGATCGCCAATGGCGATTCCGACGGCCACGATCAGATTGTTTTAAGAACGATCAGATTCACGTGGTCACCGGATCGCCAATGGCGATTCCGGCGGCCACGATCAGATCTATTCTTCCTCGCGCACTTCCTTGAAGACCTTCGACGCGATGATCATCGCCTCACGCACCGAGGGCACGCCGATATAGCCGCCCGTATGCAGCAGCGCCTCGGACAGTTCGTCTTCGGTCCAGCCCTGACGCAGCGCCATCTTCAGATGCAGTTCCAGTTCCGGCCAGCGGCCCGTCGACGTGTCGGTGATCACGCAAATCAGCGCGCGGGTCTTCAGGTCCAGCCCCGGGCGAGTCCAGAGCAGGCCGAATACGGCTTCGCGCGCGTAATCGCCGAATTTCTGCATGACAGGGTCGTCATACAAGGTGCTGGCCATTTCGCTGGTGGCCTTCTCACCCATCAGCTGTTGCCGGATTTCACTGCCTTTTTCGTATGCTTCACTGCGGGACATGCCCTGATCCTCCCCTGGGTTAAAGCGATAGCCTAGCGCATGGCCCGGCCTGTTGGGAAACCCCGCCGGGCGGACTGGACAGGGGCGAAAGGGAAATGCTGTGATACCGGCCAGTTGCGTATTTTCCGGCCGGGAGTTTCCGTGAGCATTTCAATTGGCGTCGATACCGGGGGGACCTTTACCGATCTCGTCCTGGCGGACCGGGAGTCCGGCCGGCAGGTCATCCACAAGCTTCCGACGACACCGGACGACCCCGCGCGCGGGATCCTGAACGGGGTGCGCGCGCTGCTGGAAAAAGCCGCGGTCGCGCCGGGCGCGGTCGATCTGTTCGTGCATGGCACGACGCTGGCGACCAACGCGGTGCTGCAGCATCGCTG
>CAXBEC010000757.1:0-1706 GCA_963974145.1 uncultured Alphaproteobacteria bacterium
CCTGCCGGCAAAGCGGAACGCGGCATCGGCCCGGGTTTCCAGTCAGGCAATCGCGCTCGACTCCAGTCTTGCGCGGATCAGCAGGAACATCGGACGGTGCAATTCCTCGGCCCATTCCGGCCGATTTTGAATCTGTGCCGCCGTCAGCCGCCATTCCTCGACATGGGTGATGTCGAACCCGCCGGCAAGCAGCAGGGTCAGGATGGTGCCCATCGTCCGGTGGTATTTTTCGACATGGGCGCCGAGCCATTCCACCTTCCGCTTCCCTTCGACCAGATAGCGGTCGACAGGCCAGACGCGGGTGCCGCCGGGGCCGTCGATCCAGCCGGGCGTGGTCGGCGCAGTATAGAGGGGATGTTCCATCGAGAAGACGAATGTCCCGCCGGGACGCAGTGCACGGCGCAGCTTTGCCACCAGGCCCCCCAGGTCCGCCACGTAATGCAGCGCCAGCGAACTGAACGCGAGGTCGAAAGCACGTTCCGGCAGGTCAGGGAATTCCAGGTCCGCCTGTCGATAGGAAATGGCGGGATCGGCGGTCATGGCCTTCGCCCGCGCGAGCATGTTTTCGGAGATATCCAGCCCCAGAACCTGTTCGGCCCCCTGCTCCCGCGCGAAACGGCAGAACCAGCCGAACCCGCATCCGAGGTCGACCACCCGCAGGCCGCGCATGTTGGGCAGCAGGGCACGAAGCGACGGCCATTCCGGCGCGCCGGCCAATCCATCGACCGACCGGTCCAGCCGGCTGTACCCTTCGAAAAACGCCGGGTCGTCATATATATTTTGCGGCATGGCGCCTCGCTCCGGGTTGGTTCTCCCCTTTATGGACCGGTTTTGATGACGTTTCGTGATTCCAGTCCGGCAATCCGGCCATCGTCGTAGCCCAGCACCTCCCGCAGGATTTCCCGTGAATGCTGGCCCAGGACCGGCGCGCCCACCGGATCACGCACCGGCGTGCCGCCCAGCCGCATCGGCGACCCGATGACCGGCACCGTACCGAGGCTGGCATGCGGCGCCTGCCGTATCAGGCCGCTGGTGGTCATTTCTTCCGATTCCATGGCTTCAAAAACCGTGCGGATCGGCCCGGCAGGTACGCCGGCTTCGCGCATGGCGGCGATCCAGTTGTCGCGAGTGTCGCCGGCAAACAGCGCGGCCAGCGTTTCGTCCAGCCGCGCCGTATTGGCGATCCGTTTCTCGTTGCTGGCGTAATCCGGATCGTCCAGAAGGTCCGGGCGGTTCAGCACCGCCTGGCAGAGCTTGCGGAACACACCGTCACCCGCCACCGTCAGCATGAAGGGGCCGTCAGACGCCATATAGGTGCCTGTCGGTTGCGCCACCGGCGATGAATTGCCAAAGCGCATGGCGTCCACCCCGGCCGTCAGGTAGCCGCTGGCATAGGGGATCATCACCGCGCTGGCGGCATCGAACAGCGGGACGTCAATGCGCTGGCCCTGCCCCGTGACCTTGCGGCTGTAGAGCGCACCGAGGATGGCCTGGCTGGCGAACATGCCGGCGAAAATGTCGATCAGGGAAACGCCCATCCGCATGGGTTCGCCCGCCGGGTCGCCGGTCAGCGCCATCAGCCCGCTTTCCGCCTGGATCACCGGGTCATACCCGGCGCGGGCGGCGAACGGCCCGTCGCGGCCATAACCGGAAATCGAACAATAGATCACATCCGGATTGCTTGACGTCAGGCTGTCATAGTCCAG
>CAXBEC010000758.1:0-1697 GCA_963974145.1 uncultured Alphaproteobacteria bacterium
CCGCAAGCCGGGGCGCGCCGCTACAGTTGCGGCCCGATTTGTCCCATCACAAGAGGCCGCCTAATGACCGATCCCCGTACCCCCATCCTCGTCGGCTGCGGCCAGGTGACGGACCTCGACACCCCGCCGGAAAAGGGCCAGTCCGCCATCGACATGATCGAACGCGCCGCGCGGCTGGCGGCGGCGGATACGGGGGCCGGGGAGGCGGTGCTGAACGGGCTCGATTCGCTGTGCATCGTGCGGCTCTATACGGATACAAGCTGGCGTTTCGAATCGCCCTTCGGCCGCTGCACCAACCCGCCGGCGGCGGTGGCGAAACGGCTGGGCACCGTGCCGGGGCGGCTGCAATATACCTCGCCCGGCGGCAACATGCCGCAATACATGGTCAACCGCACGGCGGAGGAAATCGCGCGCGGCGATATCGAGATGGCGCTGATCGGCGGCGGCGAGGCGTTGCGCACCCAGCGCGGCGCGCGCAAGGCCGGGATCGAGATCGACTGGAACGAGGAAGCCGAGGGCGACTACGAGGAGCTGGGCGACATGCGCCCCGGCGTCAATGACTACGAAATGTGCCACGGCATGCGCGCGCCGATCTTCAATTACCCGCTGTTCGAAAACGCGATCCGCGCCGACCGGGGCCGGGGCGCGGCGGAACACCAGCAGGCCATCGGCAGGTTGCTGGCCGGCTATGCGAAGGTTGCGCATGACAACCCGCTGGCGGTGCGGCGGGAAGGCTTCACCGCGGAACAGATCGCCACGGTATCGCCCGATAACCGGTATATCGGTTACCCCTATACGCGGCTGATGAATTCGAATCCCTATATCGACCAGTCGGCGGCGCTGATCATGACCAGTGTCGGCAAGGCGCGGGAACTGGGCATCGATCCGTCGAAATGGGTCTACCTGCATGGCTGCGGCGATGCCTGGGACCACTGGTGGATCACCGAGCGGGTGAATTTTCATTCCTCGCCCGCGATCCGCACGGTGGCGGGACGCGCCTTCGGCATGGCGGGCAAGACCCCGGCGGATATGGATTTCCTCGACCTCTACAGCTGCTTTCCGGCGGCGGTTCAGATCGGTGCGCAGGAAATCGGCATCGCCGAGGACGACCCGCGCGGGCTGACAATCACCGGCGGGCTGCCCTTCTTCGGCGGGCCGGGCAACAATTACGTCACCCATTCCATCGCCGAGATGATGAAACGGGTGCGGTCAAAACCCGGCAGCTTCGGGCTCTGCACCGCGAACGGCCATAACGTCACCAAGCACGGCGCGGGAATCTATTCGACCGCGCCGACCGAAGGATCATGGCAGCGCGAGGACCCGGCAAAGGGCCAGGCGGAAATCGACGCCATGCCCAAACCGCCCCTGACCGAACAGGCGGACGGCGCGGCGCGGATCGAAACCTGGACGGTGATGTACCGCCCGGACGGCCCGGAACTGGGCATCGTCATCGGCCGGCTGGACGAAGGAAACGTGCGTTTCGTGGCGAACACCCCCGCCGATACGGCGACGCTGATGGATTTGCAGGAAAACGGCGATGTGGGACGGCCGGGGGTGGTGACGCACAGTGACGGGCAGAACCTGTTCGTGCCGGATTAGGCCCATTTTTATCGCAAACCGGCGTCGCAAATTGAATTTGCTTTACCCATCGTGTTGTCCCTGCCCCAAGGTTTGGGGAAAAAGCGTCTACGAAATCC
>CAXBEC010000759.1:0-1696 GCA_963974145.1 uncultured Alphaproteobacteria bacterium
TGGGAGATCAAGGGGAATGAATTTTGTCGGACTGTGGACGGGCCGATTGATGAACCCTTCAAGGAACAGGACCCGTGGTATGACTTCAAGCTGCTGCCGAACTGCTATACGGTAACGCTTGATGGTAACAGCGTTGTTACGGGTGAATTCGGTCACGAAATAAGGCTCTTCGATTCAAAGGCGTTAGCGCGGTTGGCACCGCCACAGGCAGTCGCGGTTGCCGTGCCACAGGCGCAGGCTCCGGTTTCCACCAGGGATAACACGGTACCTCCGCCCCAGCCGAAACCTGCGGATACGGCAGCGCAGGACCTTGCGCGTCAACGTCTGGCGCTGGAGCGGCAAAAGCTGGCGCAGGAAACAATGGAGAGCAGCAGGTCGCTTGAAGCCGAGAAGCGTGAACTGGAATTATTACGGATCGAACTGGAACGTGAACGCCTGCAGCGTGAGCGCGAAGCGCTGCAACGGACGCGGAATCTGCCTTCCGGCATGGCCGCCGCGTCAGGGGACACGATACCGCCTTATATAGATGCTCCGACAATGCTCGAAACGACGGTTGGCGACCTCGTCGTCAGCGGGTTTGCAAGGGATAATGTCCGGTTGACCCGCATTGAACTCGATGGCCGGGACGTCGTCTTCAATGGCCGGGATGGCAGCTTTTCGGTCAGGGCAACGGTCCCTGTCGGCCAGAGCCAGATGCGGCTTGCGGCGTTCGACAGCGATGGCAACAAGGCCGAACATGTCGTGACGGTGATCCGCAGCCGCGATATTCCGCGCATTGAATACGGCAATTACCATGCGCTGGTGATCGGTATCGACGATTATGAATCATTGCCGAAGCTGCAGACAGCGATTGCCGATGCGCGAGAAGTGGCGCGGACGCTGGAAGTGAATTACGGCTATGATGTTCACCTGCTCGAAAACGCCTCCCGTGCGGATATTATCGATGCCCTGGACGACATGCGGGAACGGCTGGATGTCGATGATAACCTGCTGATCTATTATGCCGGGCACGGCTGGCGCGATGAGCAGAATGGCCGCGGCTACTGGTTGCCGGCCGGCGCGCAGGCGGACCGGCGCTCCCGCTGGTTCTCCAATGCCAGCCTGACGGATGCCCTGCAGGCGATCCTGGCCAAGCATGTCATGGTGGTGGCCGACAGCTGTTATTCCGGGACCCTGACGCGCGCGGCAAAACTGACGGCCCGCAGCCCGGATTACATCAGCCGCATGGCCGAAAAGCGGGCCCGTGTCGTGTTGTCGTCGGGCGGGCTGGAGCCTGTCGCGGATTCCGGCGGTGGCAAACATTCGGTCTTCGCCAAACAGTTCCTGCAGTCCCTGAAGGAAAATGAAGGCGTCCTCGATGGTACGCAGCTGTTCGAACAGGTCCGCCACACGGTCGTCCTCAACGCCAACCAGACACCGGAATATTCCGATATCCGGCTGGCGGGCCATGAAGGCGGCGATTTCCTGTTCGTGCGGAAGAACTAGATCCCGACGCGCAGATAACTCAGGCCGGGGCCGGCCGCGACCGGATGGATTTCACGAACCGCAAGACCGGCGGCAGGATCCAGATCATGAGTGTGACAACACCCAGAACCGCCGATATCGGGCGGTCGAAGAAAATGGTCGGGTCGCCCCGCCCCTTGGCCAGCGAGTTGAAGAAATTCTCCTCCACCATGCGGCCCAGCACGATGCCGAG
>CAXBEC010000760.1:0-1686 GCA_963974145.1 uncultured Alphaproteobacteria bacterium
CTCTGGACGCGGCGGGCGCGACCTGCTGCAATAATGAAAATCCGTTCAGCAATGAGGAAGACCGACCATGGCGATCATCGACTCCCAGGTTCACGCCTACGAACCCAACACGCCCGCCCGTCCCTGGGCCAATATCCCCAACTGGCCCGACCATGTGACGGCTGACGAAATGGTGGCGGCGATGGATTCGGTCGGCGTCGATGGCGCGATCATGGTGTCGCCCTTTGCGATGTATAAATCCGACGCCAGCTACGCCATCCAGGTGCAGAAGGCGTATCCCAGGAAATTCGCCATCATCAAGCCGGTCGACCCCAATGATCCGGCGGTGGACGATGTCATCGCCGACTGGAAGCAGACGCCGGGGACGGTCGGCATCCGCATCATGATGCCGAAGGAATCCGGATACAAAGCCGGCGATCCGGGAATCGCCAATATCGCGCGCGGGGCGGCGCGGCATGGCTTTCCCGTCAACGTGCTGTTCTGGGACAATCTGGAAAACGGCACGGCGCTGATCGATACCTATCCGGAAACGCGCTTCGTCATCGACCATATGGCCATCGTGCAGCCGCATGAACCGCCCGCCCCGGAAGAGCCCTGGAAGGACCTGCCGAAGATCCTCGACCTCGCCAAACGCGACAATGCGGTCATTAAGGTCAGCGGCGCCGGTACGTTATCCAGGGCCGGCTACCCCTATCCGGATATCTGGGATCCGCTGGCGCGCATCTTCGACGCCTGGGGCTTCGAGCGCTGCCTGTGGGGCACCGACTGGACCCGCGCCTTCGCCAACCTGACCTATGCGCAGGGCGTCGAACCCTTCCGCACCACCGACCGGCTGAGCGACAGCGAACGCGACATGCTGATGGGCGGCGCCTGTGCGAAATTCTATGGCTGGACGCCGTCCTAGGCTGCCGTGGACAACAGGATAGCGGCACCCTCTGGACGCAGAGGGTGCGACCTGCTGCAATAGGGGAAACCCGTTTCATCCAGAAGGAACCACACGCATGCCGATTATCGATTCCCAGGTCCATGTCTATGAAGCCAACACCCCGGACCGCCCCTGGGCGACGGTACCGAACTGGCCCGACCGCGTGAACGGCGACGATATGGTCGCCGCGATGGACAAGGTCGGCGTCGATGGCGCGATCTTCATTTCCGCCTTTTCCATGTACCGCTACGACGCCAGCTATGCCGAGGAAGTGCAGCGCGCCTATCCCGGCAAGTTCGGGCTGGTCAAGCCGGTCGACCCGGACGACCCGGCGGTCGGCGATGTCATCGCCAAATGGAAAGCGACGCCCGGCACGGTCGGCATCCGCATCATGATGACGAAGGAAGCGGGGCGCGACCCGGCCGATCCGGGGCTGGACCGTATCCTGGCCGAAGCCGTGAAGCATGATTTCCCGGTCAACATGCTGTGCTGGGACAATGTGGACGCGGGCACGGCGATCATCGACCGCCACCCGGAAAACCGCTTCATCCTCGACCACATGGCGATCCTGCAGCCACGCACCCCGCCGGCCCCGGCGGAGCCGTGGAAGGACCTGCCCAAGGTGCTGGAACTCGCCAAACGCGATAACGCGGTGATCAAGGTCAGCGGCGCCTGCACCCTGTCGAAAGAACCCTATCCGTTCAACGATATCTGGGATCCGCTGGCGCGCATCTTCGACGCCTGGGGCTTCGAGCGCTGCC
>CAXBEC010000761.1:0-1685 GCA_963974145.1 uncultured Alphaproteobacteria bacterium
GATTCCAAGATGGTCCAGCATGGCGATCGCATCGCCGACGGCCCGCATCTGCGAATAACTGGACGAATCGGGCGGTACGTCGGAGGGCGGAAAGCCGCGGGCATTATAGGTAATGCAGCGATAGCGGCGCGCAAAATTGCGGACCTGGGGCTCCCAGCCGCGATGATCGTCGGCAAATTCATGGATAAACAGGACCGGATCGCCGGTGCCGGTTTCTTCGTAGTACAGCTTGACGCCGTCATCCGTCGTTGCGTGCGGCATGGTTCGTTTCTCCCCTGAATCTGGTTGCGCCTGCCATCATAAGCGCAAAACCGCCCCGGGGGGAACGGCCCTGTCAGCCGCCTTCGATGGCGGGCAGGAAACAGACCTCGCTGTTGGGTCCAACCGGTTCCAGAAAGAATTCACGGTGGATCTGACCATCAATGGCGACGGCGACACCCTGCCCCAGTGCCTCGCGGATCCCCGGGAACCGGGCGTCCAGCGCCTTTACCACAGCGCGGATGTTGTCGGCTTCTATGTCGAATTCCGTTTCGCCATTGGCGAATTCGCGGGCAAGGTCGGTACTCAAAATGACATTGGCCATGGCAATATATTCCATACAAAAACGCAGAACCCCGCCGGCCGACTATGCGTCCGCGGCGGGGGTCCGTACTACGCAAACAAGACCGTGATCAGGCGCTGCGCATTTCCGCCGCAACATCCATGACGGTGCGGATGATCTTGTCGTAACCGGTGCAACGGCACAGGTTGCCGGCGAGCCAGTAGCGGACTTCCGTTTCCGTCGGATCCGGATTGCGCTCCAGCAGCGACTTTGCTGCGATGAGCATGCCCGGGGTGCAGATGCCGCATTGCAGCGCCGCCTGCTCCAGGAACCGCTGCTGCAGCGGGTGCAGCTTGTCGCCGTCGGCCATGCCTTCGATCGTCTCGACCTTTTTGCCACTGGCCTCCACGCCCATCACCAGGCAGGAACAGACGAGCCGCCCGTCAATCGTGACGCTACAGGCACCACAGTCACCCGATGCGCAGCCTTCCTTGCTGCCGGTCAGACCGAGTTCATCGCGAAGCACGTCGAGCAGGGTCTGGCTGGTTTCGCACAGATACTCGACCGGTTCGCCGTTGATTGTCGTTTCTACGTGATGTTTCGCCATTAGTTGCTCCTCGCACGCTCAAGCGCGATTGCGGCCGCCCGGCGGGCCATGACGCCGGAGACCTTGGTTCTGAATTCAACGGTGCCACGTTTGTCGGTGATCGGCTTGGCAGCGGCGCTGCAGGCGGCGCCGAGCGCTTCGAGCGCAGCGTCATCCACCTTTGAACCGATCAGCGCCTTTGCAGCGTCATCGACGATCAGCGCCCGTGCCGCAACCGCCCCCAGGGAAACCCGGGCATCGGTGCAGGTACCGCTGTCATCCAGCGTCAGGCTGACGCCCGCGCCGACAACCGCGATATCCATTTCCGTGCGCGGGATGAACCGCAGATAGGCATCACCGGAATGCGGCGGCCGCTTCGGCAAACGGATCGAGACCACGAACTCACCCTTGGCGAGCGAGGTCTTGCCCGGACCGATAGCAACATCTTCCACCGGTGCTTCACGCTGGCCATTCGGCCCGGCGATGATGCATACGGCGCGCGCGGCAATCATCGCGGGAACACTGTCCGCGGCCGGCGAGGCGTTGCACAGGTTGCCG
>CAXBEC010000762.1:0-1684 GCA_963974145.1 uncultured Alphaproteobacteria bacterium
CCGGCGCCGCGGTCGCGGCGATGAGGTTCAGCCATGTGGGGCCGACCGGATAGCTGGTGAAGGCGTCGCTGGCGCCGTCCCGGGCGGTGAAGCCGAGGCTTTCATAAAACCGGGTTGCGGTGGCCATGTCCTGTGTGACGAGGGTGATGGCGCTGATCGTTCGGAGCATGGCGATCCCTCCTTTTCGTTTTGCGGGCAATATCCGCTAAGCTTACGGCAAATCGGCTTGGGGAGGGATGATTTTGCGCGGACGTCACGTATTCATGGACAGTCTCGTCGCCCATGGCGTCGAGAAAATCTTCGGCAATCCGGGCACGACTGAAAGCCCGCTGATCGACAGTCTGGCCGACTACCCGCAGCTGCAATACATCACCGCCCTGCATGAAGGGATCGCGGTCGGCGCCGCCAGCCATTACGCGCAGGCCAGCGGCAAGACAGCGGCGGTCAGCCTGCATGCGGCGCCGGGCCTCGGCAACGGGATCGGTATGATCTACGGCGCGCTGAAGGCCAATTCGCCGATCATCGTCACGGCCGGCCAGCAGGATACACGGATGCGGCTGGGCGAACCGGTGCTGGGCCATGACCTCGTCGCCATGGCCGCCCCGGTCACGAAATGGAGCGTGCAGCCGGAAAGCGCGGACGAGATCGCCCCGATCATGCGGCGCGCCTGGAAGATCGCCAATGACGCGCCCGCCGGGCCGGTCTTCGTCGCGCTGCCGATTGACGTGATGGAACAGGAAACCGATATCGGCGCAACCGCACCGTCGCGGCTTTTCGCCCGGACACTGCCGGACCCCGAAGGCGTCGCCGCCATTGCGGCGATGCTGGAAAAGGCGCGCAAGCCGGTCATCATCGCCGGGGATGATGTGGGCCGGTCGCGGGCACAGCGTGAACTGGTCGCCCTGGCGGAAGCCGTGGGGGCGGAGGTCTGGCATGAGTTGCTGCATATGCACGCGCCGCTCCCCGCCGGCCATGCCAGCGCGAGGGGGCCGCTGCCGGCGGATGCGGCGGGAATCCGCAAGGCGCTGGACGGGGCGGATGCGGTGCTGCTGGTCGGCGGCGCGTTTTTCGAGGATGTCTGGTACGCTGCCGGATCGCCCTTTCCCGAGGGCGCGACCGAGGCGCAGGTCGAGGAAAGCCCGGCGCCGCTGGCGCACAAGCAGGCCATCGATCTCGGTCTGGTCGGGCACCTGCCGACCACTCTGGCGATGCTTCTGGACGCCATCGGCGATAATACCGCCGCCGCTGGCCGGAATGTGCAATTGCGTGACCGCAAGGATGCCGACATCGCGGCCCAGCAGGATCGCGCCCGGCGCAGTTGGGAAAGACGACCGGCGTCAATGGCCCGCGTCATGGCGGAAATCGCCCAGGCCATGCCGCCGGATGTCATCGTTGTCGACGAATCCATTACCGCCAGTATCGACCTCGCCCGCGCCCTGCCGATATCGGGAACCGGCGGTTATTACGGCGCACGCGGCGGCGGCATCGGGCAGGGGCTGGCCGGCGCGCTGGGTGTCAGGATCGCGCAGCCGGACCGGCCCGTCCTGGCGATCTCGGGTGACGGTTCCGCGATGTACAGCATCCAGTCATTGTGGACGGCGGCGCATCACGGGTTGCCCATCGTCTATGTCATCCTGGCCAATCGTGAATACCGGGTGCTGAAACACAATCTGGATTCGTACCG
>CAXBEC010000763.1:0-1682 GCA_963974145.1 uncultured Alphaproteobacteria bacterium
CCGCATCCCCGGGAACCCACCGGGTCCAGAGCGACTCGTTCTGTTGCAGGAAATGCGCCATCGCCACATTGCCATCGGCCTGATTGTCATCCATCCAGGCAAGGAACCCGTTCATGAACCGGTTGGTGAAGCTGCGCTTCGAAAGGTAGTCGATGACCTCCGGCGCGCGTTCCGCCAGCCCCGCCGCCACGACCGTCTGCACCGGCGACGGCGGATACATGGTGGGGCGCGGATCGGCGCAGTCGGGCTGTGTGATGCAATCGACAAAATGCTTCTCGTCGATGCCCGACCCGAAATCGACCTTCACCATCTCGTACCGCCCGAGCAGCGGCGTCGGCGCCCAGTAATAGCCGAACCAGGGCTGCCGGCGCTCATACGCCTTGGCCAGCGACCCCGCGAGCCCCGCGCCGGAGCCCGGATCGCCCAGCACAAAACCGGCCTCTGCCAGCTTCAGCGCCCGGAACAGATGCCCCGCCGTGATCTGGCAGGTCCAGCCGGCCGGGCAGCCCATGAACAGCGACGTGGCCGGGTCCTGCGGGTTCCGGAACAGCGCCGCGTGTTTGCGGATGCCGGCAATGGTCGCCAGTTCGGGCGTCGCGTCGACCAGGTATTTCGGCACCCAGAACCCTTCCTCCCCGCCATCGGACAGCGCGGCGGATACGACCCGCAGCCGATTTTCCGCGATGCCGCGGTCCAGCGCGTCGCGGATACCGTTGGTCCACAGCTCCGGCGCGATATCGGGCTCGCCCTTTTCGATCATCGACGTCCCCGTCGGCATCGTGTCGCCGACGACCAGTTCCGCCTCGCAACCGTAGCCGTGTGCGAGAATAAACCGGTCCACATGGGCGATGAAGCTGGCCGAGCTCCAGTTCATGTCGGCAATGGTAATGCGGCCGCATGTCGCCTGCGCCGGCGCGGAAACCATCAAACAGGCGAACAGCCCCAGCACGGTGGCCAGGTAAACAGAGGGTCTGGACTTCACGGCATTTTCCCCCAAAAACGTTCCGGCAAACCCGTATCCGGGCATAACGAACGGTATCACATGCCCCGCACTGGTTCGAATCCTGCAATGTGCATAACATTGTCCTTAACAAGCCATTCGGCTATCCAGCGCAGCAGGAGAGTTTGGACACGTCTTTATCGAACGTCTGCGCCGCCAGTTTCAGACCTTCAACCGTCGTAAGATACGGGAAAATAGTTTCGCCGAGCTCGGTGTAGGTCATCCCCTGCCTGATGGCGAATGCGGCGGTCTGTACGGTGTCGGCACCTTCGGGGGCCAGGATATGGGCACCGATCAATTTACCGGTCATCGCGTTCGCAACCAGCTTGAACAGGCCGCGCGTATCACGCGCCGCCTGCGCACGCGGCACATGATCCAATGACAGTACGGAGGTTTTCACATCGATTCCCTGCGCCCGGGCATCTGCCTCGGTCAGTCCGACGCTCGCGACCTGCGGGTCCGTAAAGACAACTGCCGGCATCACCCGGCTGTCATAAATCCGGCCATCCCCGTTCAGGGCATTGAACGCCGCGATCTTTGCCCCGTACGCGGCCATATAAACGAATTGATCGCGTCCCGTGACATCCCCGGCTGCATAGACACCCGCTCTGGTCGTGCGCATCCGGTTATCGACACTGATCCCGCCATTGGGCAAAAGCGCGACCCCGGCGTCTTCCAGCCC
>CAXBEC010000764.1:0-1681 GCA_963974145.1 uncultured Alphaproteobacteria bacterium
AGCCAGGTGCGCGCCCATGTGGAGCGGCGGTTCTCGGCCGAATTCGACCGTCCGGCGGCGCGGCTGACCGATTATATCCGCTGCATGCGCGCGATCTGGGACAGCTTCCAGAACGGCACCAAGCCGGCATACCAGGGCGAATTCTACCGCTATGTCCTGAACAATCCGATGTTCAACCCGGGCCCGATCGACCACCCGGATATCCCGGTCTATGTCGCCGGGGTGAACCCGCGCATGTGCCAGGTGGCGGGGGAGGTCGCGGACGGCATGCATGTCCATCCGATGCATTCGGTTTCCTACCTGCGCGACGTGGTGCGTCCGGCGGTGGAAAAGGGCGCGAAGCTGAGCGGCCGCCGCCTTGACGATATCGCCTTCTTCGCCCCGGTCTTCGTCATTACCGGCGAGACCGAGGCCGAGCGGGCGGAGGCGGAAAAGAACATCCGCTACCAGGTCGGGTTCTACGGCTCGACCCCGAATTACCGCGCGCTGCTGGAACATCACGGCTACGACACATTGGGCCGGGAACTGAGCGCCGCGACCCGCGCGGGCGAATTCGACAAATTGCCCGGGCTGGTGCCGGACGATCTGCTGGAAGCCTGTTCCGTTGCCGGCCGGCCGGACGAGATCGCATCGATCCTCGCCCGGCGCTACGAAGGCGGGCTGATGCAGCGCACTGCACTGTATTTCTCGATGGATCAGAATGCGCCGGAAGACAAATGGCGCAAATTCGTCGCGGCGTTCCGGGCGGCGGGTTAGCCGCGGGCTATGCTTCGTCCCTGTTGCGCATATGGTCGGCGAGGCCGCTGAGCGCCCGGTAGATGTCCTCGCGCGCGGCCTTATCCGCAATCGCATCGTCCAGCGCGCCGCGCATGCACAGCAGCCAGGCATCCCGTTCGGCAATGCCGATCCGGACATGCATGTGCCGCATGCGCAGGCGCGGATGGCCCCGCTCGGTGGAATAGAGCGGCGGCCCGCCCAGCCATTCGGTGAAATAGCGCTTCAGCACCTCCTTCACCGGCCCCAGGTCGGGCTGGTGCATGGCGCGGATGCCGGCGGCTTCCGGCAGGCTCTCCATATTGTCGTAGAACCGCTCGACCATGATATCCACGACAGCGCTGCCGCCGATCCGTTCGAACAGCGATGTCTCGCATGCGTCGGCCATTGTGCTTTTCCCTTGAACGCCCCGTCGCTGCGCCGACACCGAAGCTGGATCCCGCATCAGGTGCGGGATGACACTGGTGTTGCCAGGACGCCGTGCGTCATTCTCCAACGTCTGTCTGCAAAACGCCCGCTGTCATCCCGCTGGCACCTCTACCGTCATCCCGCACACACCCCACCGTCATCCCGCACCTGATGCGGGATCCATGGCGCCACCGCACCGGCGTTCGCCATGGGTTGTGGACAGACTCCCCTACGCCGCAAAGCCCTTCTGGATCGTCCGGATTTCGTCCAGCACGTTCTGCGGCAGCGGGCCTTTCTCGATGGCGTCGTAAGCTTTCTTGAATTCCTCGAAGGTCGCGATGCCGACCTCGACCGTCGGCAGGTCGGGGTTGGAGATCACATAGCGGATCGCCAGTTCCGGCAGGGTGGCGGCGTGGCCGGCCTCGACCAGCGGCTTGAACTTCAGCGCGCGCTGCACGTCGGTCGCGTAGTCTGTTTTCGACCCGATCGGCGAGACCGT
>CAXBEC010000765.1:0-1677 GCA_963974145.1 uncultured Alphaproteobacteria bacterium
GCCGGCACGCATCGCGGACGACCTGCGGGCGCGGGCGGAGGCGCTGGTGGCGGGGTAGGGGGCTTCATTTCCGCTTATGTGTTCCGTTTATAGCGGCGGAACCGAAATTGTTTTCGGTTCCGCGCCCTGCCGCTTTTGACCGGAACCGGACGATGCTGTGTCACGTCGCGACGATCGTTTCACTTCAGTTTACCAGCGTCGGCGGGAAGGCGATGAAGCCGCTGGATGATCCTGTCAGGGCAACGCCTTCCTTCGGCAGCAACGGCAGCAGGAACTCGTATTGGTACGTCACCTCGACCGACAGCAGGCTCGTTCCGGTAACCGGGTCGACCGGTGCCGCCGCCGTAATGACGGCGGCTTCCTGATTGAAAATCCCTGTCAGCTTGGTGGCGGCATACGCCTCGATATCCGCCGGTGTTACCTGGCCTTCGCGCACGATTGCGTAACGCGTGGCTTCCTCTGCCGCGTATTGCAGCGCTGCCTGGGAAAAGCCCAGCCGTCCGAGTTCCATGGCACCGAAAATCAGGGTCAGGGCGATAGGAATGCAGAGCCCGAATTCAGCCGCGAGCGCGCCCCTCTGTTCGCGGCGCAGCAACCCTGCCGCACGGGCAAGGCGTTCTGGATATCCGGGGTTGGCGGCATCAGACACGGTTCGGTATTTCATTGTCCGCATCCTTTCCTAGTTCAGCCGCACGGAATTGGTCGCCTCGAGCGGAATTGTCTCCGGTAGCAGTGGGTAGTTGAAAATCGGCGTATAGCTGTCCCGCAATGTGATCTGCAGAAAGGTTCGCCGCTGATTGCAGGGCAAGGGGATGTCCGGCTCGGAAACACAGGTTACCGGCAGGGTGTCGGGGCACTGGCAGAATACCGTTGCCTCCAGGTTTTCCGGCCCCGGATCTGTAACAAGGTGGCGGGAAGAATTGATGACGGCCTCGCGGATGGTCTGCAGTGAAATAATGGATTCCTGTTCGTCGGCACTGGGGCCGATGGAGGGGCGGCGCACAAGGGCGAACTGCACCCCGGCACGCACGGCGTTGGACATTTCGGATGACCGCGTATAAGCCATGGAAAAGTCGACGATGCCCAAGGACATTATCGACAGTACAGTGCCGATCAGGGCGGTCTCGACCGATATCAAACCATCGCTGTTTCGTATCAGAGGCCACTGGCTGATGGCCTTGAACAGCTTACGCGTCACGTTGACGGACATTTGATTTATTCCTCTGGAAAGGGTCGCTTGGTTCACGGGTCTATTGCAGCAGGACGACTTGTTCCTGGGGGGCAGACTCACCGTCCAGCCCGACGGATTCGCATTTCGCCACCGTATTGCGAAGATAGGAGGTGCCGCTGAACTTCACGATCCGCGCAACAATCTGCGTGCACCCGGAAACATCGGTGCCGCCGTTATAGGTTATCGGCTGGCTTTTGATGTAGATCGCCCCGACCAGGGTGAGCCCCGAACCGCCATTGAACTTGTTATCGCCGCCTTCGTCCGCCGCTTCGTCCTGGTGTATGACAATACCCTGATATTCGCCTGAAGACGGCGCGGTCAGGTTGACGATGCTTTGCGCGCGAATATCGATTTCACCGATATTCGACGGCGATGCGGCCGTGAGCACGATGGTCACGCCGGTACCCGTCACGTCGCCCTGAAACAGCACGTCACCGCCATCGACG
>CAXBEC010000766.1:0-1672 GCA_963974145.1 uncultured Alphaproteobacteria bacterium
TTTGGGAGGCGCCGGAAAATGATCTGCCGCGCGAGCGACCGCATGCGCCGTAAACGCGGCCAGCGTCGCCGCACCGTCCGCGGGCGAAAGCCCCGCGACCGGTGACGCACTGAACGCATTGCGATCCAGCGACTTTGGCGGTCGCCGGTCGAAAAACGGATTGTCCAACAGCGCGGCCAGTGCCGCGACATCTACCTTTCCCGATGCCGCAAGCCGGCCGTCTGCGTCCAGCGGTTCCCCCGTATGCGCCAGACACCAGTCATCGACCATGGCGTTGCCGGGCCCGGTATCGAAGGCGATCAGCTCCCCCGCGGGGCCGACCCAGGTCACATTGGCGACGCCCCCGATATTGAGGACCGCAACCGGCCTTGCTTCGTTGGTTGCCAGCGCTCCGTGATACACGGGCGCCAGCGGCGCGCCTTCCCCGCCGGCTTCGACATCAGCCGTGCGAAAATCCGACACGACATCGATTTCGCTGGCCACGGCCAGCAGCGCCCCGTCGCCGATCTGCCAGGTGACGCCTGCTTCCGGGCGATGCAGGATCGTCTGGCCATGGAAGCCGATGATCCGGACTTCTTCGGGCAGAATTTCCTCCTGACGCAGCAGCGCATCGACCGCCGCCGCATGGGCCAGCGTCATGGCGCGTTCAACCGCGTCCACGTTGGGCAGCATTTCGGCGAGCGATACCGTACGGCGCAGCGCATTGCGCACCTTGGGTTCATAGGCGATGCTGAACGTGCCCCTCGGTTCGGCGATTCCCGCACCGTCGGTCCAGAGCAGGGCGGCGTCGATACCATCCATAGAGGTGCCGCTCATCAGGCCGAGCGCCAGCACCGGCTGCTGCATATCCTTGTCATTCATAACGGCAATATACACTGGTTTGTCGGCGACGTGCGATTGTGATAAATGACCGCCGCGCAAACGGGACGAAAACATGACACAGCCGAAATCCGAATTCCTGCGGGCCGCCACCGAGCGCGGCTTCATTCACCAGTGCACGGACAGCGAGGCGCTGGACGCGCTGGCCTCCGAAGGGATCGTGACGGCCTATATCGGCTTTGACGCGACCGCCGATTCGCTGCATGCCGGCAGCCTGGTGCCGATCATGCTGCTGCGCCTGTTGCAGCGCAGCGGCCACCGGCCAGTCGTCCTGATGGGCGGGGGCACGACAAAAATCGGCGATCCGTCCGGCAAGGATACCCAGCGGCAACTGCTGACCGAAGACCAGATTGCAGCGAATATCGCCGGTATCCGGGGTGTCTTTGAAAAATTCCTGACCTTTGGCGATGGCCCGACCGACGCGATCATGGTCAATAACGCCGACTGGCTCGACAAGCTTTCCTATATCGATTTCCTGCGCGATTACGGGCGGCATTTTTCGGTCAACCGGATGCTGGGATTCGATTCTGTGAAACTGCGCCTGGAACGCGAGCAGCCGCTGTCTTTCCTCGAATTCAATTACATGGTGCTGCAGTCCTACGACTTCCTGGAACTGGCCCGGCGGCAGGATTGCCGCCTCCAGATGGGCGGTTCCGACCAGTGGGGCAATATCGTCAGCGGCGTCGACCTGGGCCGGCGCATCGACCAGACCGAACTGTACGGCCTGACGACCCCCCTGCTGACAACCGCCAGCGGCGCCAAGATGGGCAAGACCGCATCCGGCGCTGTCTGG
>CAXBEC010000767.1:0-1661 GCA_963974145.1 uncultured Alphaproteobacteria bacterium
AGCGCCGCGAGGTATTCTTCCGAATTCAGCTTTTGGCCCCGGATCACCAGGACAAGATGGTCGCGCAAAGCCTGCCGCAACCTGTCCAGTTCATCTGGATGGACGGGTTTCGCCAGATCGATACCCGTTGCAGCGGCGCCCAATGCGTCGCCGAGCGGCGTGATAGTCAGGGCCATGATGGTCTCCGTCGTCAGGTTATTATATTGCAGGAAAAGTCTATACCGCTGGAAGGCGTCCTGCCAAATCTGTGGAATGGGCCCCGGCGCGGTGTGCAGGTCCTGCTTGACCGGGCGGGCAAAGCGGGCAAGCTTGGGGGCAGGAGGAAATCATGATCAAGATCGAAGCGATTGAAGAGGCGGCGTTCGAAATCACCAGCCGCGCCGCGATTGAAATTCCCGAAGACTACCGCACCGGGTTGCGGGAACTGGTGAAGGGCGAAAAGGCGGAATTGAGCCGTTTCGTGCTGGAAGCGATGCTGGATAATTACGAAGCCGCCGAGCAGGACCGCCGCGCCATGTGCGCCGATACCGGCGTGCCGCGCTTCTTCGTCAAGGCGGGGAACGAGGCCGCTATCGAAGGTGGTTTCGTGGCGCTGGAAACCTCGCTGCGCCGGGCGCTGGCCCGGGCGACACAGGAAGTGCCCTTGCGTCCCAACCGGGTTCATCCGCTGACCCGCAAGGACAACAACAACAATGTCGGCATCAACGCGCCGGAAATCGATTATTCCTTCGAACCCGGTGGCGACTGGGTCGATATCATCACCGTGCACAAGGGAGGGCTGTTCGGGTCCGATTACCGGATGCTGTTCCCCGGCGACGGGATCGACGGCATCAAGCGGTTCTTCCTGGACGTGATGTATGAATTCGGCCGGCGCGGGCTTGCCTGCCAGCCGGCCATCGTCGGCGTCGGGATCGGCGGCAGCAAGGATATCGCCATGACCCTGGGCAAGCAGGCGGCCTGCCTGCGCGTCGTCGGCGACCGCAACCCGGACCCGGCGGCGGCGGCGCTGGAAGACGAATTGAAGGAAATGGGCAATGCCATCGGCATGGGGCCGATGGGCTATGTCGGCAGTTCGATGGTGGTCGATTGCCATGTGGAGCTGGGCTACACCCATACCGGCGGCATGCCGATGAGCGTGCACAGTTTCTGCCTGTCGTCGCGGCGGGCGGTGGCGCGGCTGCATGGCGACGGGCGGGTCGAATACCGCACCGACCCGAACTGGTTCACCCCTTACATGCGACGGGAGAGTGTCGAATGGCAAGCGACGGAAAAAGCGCTGGCGGCGGGCTGAGGCATCGCCGCCTCACGGTCCCGGTCACGGACGAGGACCTGCGCGACCTGAAACTGGGCGATATCGTCTATCTGGACGGGGTGATCTATACCGGCCGGGAGGGCATGTATCAGCGCTACCTGGGTGATAACCAGGAGCCGCCGGTGCCGCTGTCGGAAATCTCCAACGTGAACTTCCACTGCTCGCCGGCAGCCTCGGTCAATGAGGACGGGACCTTCAATGTCGGCGCGGTGACGGCGACGGCGAGTTTCCGGTTTTCGAAATGGCTCGATTCCTGGTTCGCGAAATCCGGCTGCAAGCTGATCGTCGGCAAGGGCGGCATGTCGCCGGCGGATTACAAGGATCAGCTCGTGCCCAATGGCGCGCTCTA
>CAXBEC010000768.1:0-1661 GCA_963974145.1 uncultured Alphaproteobacteria bacterium
CAGGCGACGGTGCAGTGCCGGCGGTTTAGGCGCGCAATATCCGGTTTCAGCGATGGGGGAGAAAGAGACATGAGTTACGATCTGATCGTCAAGAACGGCATGGTAATCGATGGTTCCGGCGGTCAGCGCTATCGCGCGGATGTCGGCGTCAGGGACGGAAAGATCGCAACCATCGGGCGCATCAACGCCCCCGCAGACGAGGTGATCGACGCGGAAGGCCATGTCGTGACCCCCGGCTTCGTCGACGGCCACACCCATATGGACGCGCAGATCTTCTGGGATTCGCTGGGGTCGTGTTCCTGTTATCACGGCGTCACCAGTGTGGTGATGGGCAATTGCGGCTTCACCCTGGCGCCCTGCCGCGAAGAAGAAGTCGATTATGTCTTCCGAAACCTGGAACGCGCCGAAGACATCAGCCGCAGTGCCATGCTGGCCGGCATCAAGTGGCAGTGGGAAACCTATCCCGAATATCTCGACGTCATCGACAAGTTGCCCAAGGGCATGAACTACGCCGGCTATGTCGGCCATTCGGCGCTGCGCACCTATGTGATGGGCGAGCGCGCGTTTGACGAGCAGGCCACCGAGGACGACCTGAAAGCGATGATCGCCAATGTGCAGGATTCGGTGAAGGCCGGCGCCATCGGCTTTTCGACCTCGCGCAGCCCGGCGCATCTGCGCCCCGACGACCGCCCGGTCGCCAGCCGCGCCGCGGATTTTTCCGAAGTCCAGGCGCTGGTCAACGGCATGGGTGATGTCGGCGCGGGCATTTTCCAGCTCGCCATGCAGCGCGGCACCGACGACGAACAGAAGGCGTTCTACCGTTCGCTCATGGACCTGTCGCGGGAAAGCGGCCGCCCGATCACCTTCGGCTCGCTGAGCCGCCGCTCCAAGCCGCACCTGTGGAAAGAGCTCTACGCAATCATCGCCGAAGGCAACCGGACCGGCTCGCGGATCTGGACCCAGGCGCAGGCGCGGGAGATCAATACCGTCCTGTCCTTCGAAACCCAGCTGCCTTATGACGGCTGGCCGGTGTGGCGGGACATCCGTGACCTGCCGCTGGCGGAACAGAAAGCCGCGCTGCAGAACCCGGAAATGCGGGCGAAGCTGGTCGCCGCCGCACAGGATGCGGCCCCCAACAAGACCGTCACCGGCGGCGAGGCCCGTCCCCCGGAATGGCAGTATTTCTATTACATGGACAAGGCGACATGGCCGCACCGCAACCTGGCCGATATCGCGCGTGAACGCGGTGTCGATCCCGTTGACGCGTTTATCGACATTGCGCTGGAAACCGACCTGAAGGCGTTCTTCCGCCAGCCCATCGCCAATGAGGATGAAGACGTGGCGCTGGCGATCATGAAGGACCCGAATTCGGTCGTGACCTTCTCCGATTCCGGCGCGCATGTCTCGCAGATCATGGACAGTTCGCTGCAGACCCATCTGCTCAGCTACTGGGTCCGCGACAAACATGAATTCAGCCTGGAGCAGGCGGTGAAGATGATCACCTATGACACCGCGACCGCCTGGGGCTTCCACGATCGCGGCTTGCTGCGCGAGGGCATGGCCGCCGATATGGTCGTCTTCGATCCCGACAGGATCGAACCGCAGATGCCGACGATTGAATATGACCTGCCGTCCGGCGCGCAACGCCTGAAACAGATGGC
>CAXBEC010000769.1:0-1658 GCA_963974145.1 uncultured Alphaproteobacteria bacterium
GGCGGGGTTCCGTGGTCCGGATGAAGTCATCGTTAGAAAAATTCAGCGCAGCGGGCAGCGCGCGGAAGGTTTCGGAGACGCGGTCGGTGAAGGCCTGGGGTGACACGCCGGCATCCGCCGCGGCCTTTTCCACCTTCTGGCCGTGCTCGTCCGTTCCGGTCAGGAAATGGACCTCATAGCCGTCCAGCCGCATGAATCGCGCCAGGACATCGCAGGCCAGCGTCGTATAGGCATGGCCGATATGGGGCGAATCATTAACGTAATAAATCGGCGTCGTAATGTAATAGGTCTGCGGCATGGGCCACTTTCAGTATTCGGCTAAACGGTTTCGGAATTCACGGTCGCCTGCAGGGCCAGAAATACGCTGATCAGAACCTGTTTCCGGTCGAGATTTGCATGGTCGGCCTGCGAGAAAAGACGGCTGACCTTTTCCCATACCTCCATTATTTGTGCAAGGTTCGCCTGCGCGGTCATGGCGGCAAAGGCGTCCTGTTCTCCGTCAACGATACCGGGCGGCAGCCGGCCCTGCGCGCGTTCGCGCACATAGCGGGACAGCCAGTCCTGCAGCAGCCGTCCGAAGGTCCCGAAAGCCTCTGCCGCATTCGCGCGGTTCAGCCTGTCCCCCAGTGCATGAACGGTCGCGATATCCAGGCGCGGCAGCGTCGACAGTAACTTGATCATATCCCGATAGAGGTCCAGCCCGCCCGCTTCAGCCAGGTTAATCGCGTCGCCGATGCTGCCTTCGGATAATCCGGTCACGGCAGCGGCGTCGTCCGGCGTCAGTTCCGGCCGGTACTGCGTCAGCAGTTCCAGCACAGTTGTCGATGGCAGGGCGTGCAGCGTCAGTGTGCGGCAGCGTGAGCGGATCGTCGGCAGCAGGCGGCCCGGCGCATGGGTGATCAGCAGGAAAACCGTTGCGGGGGGCGGTTCTTCCAGAACTTTCAGGAGCGCGTTCGCCGCAGTCCGGTTCAACTCGTCGGCGGTATCTACAATGACGACACGCCATCCGCCTTCGCTGGCCGTGCGGTGCAGGAAATCGGTCGCCGCCCGCACATCGCTCACGACGATTTCCGTTCGCAGCTTCTTGGATGTCGGGTTGATGCTGCGCTCGACCGTCAGCAGGTCGGCATGACCGCCGGATGCGACACGGTGGAATACCGGGTGTTCGGGATCCAGGGACAGGTTTGCGGCCGGCGCGTCGCCGAACAAGCCGGCCTCGGCCGCGACCGGGCCGGCCAGCAGGTAGCGGGCAAAACGGTAGGCCAGCGTTGCCTTGCCGATACCGCGCGGTCCGGCAATCAGCCAGGCATGCGCCATCCGCGTGGATTGCGCCGCGTCGTACAGGGCCTTTTCCGCCGCCTCATTGCCCCGGAACAGCGGGTTCTTGCGCGGTGTGATGATTTCGTCGTCGCTCATGCGGGCAGCGCTTCGGACAGGCGCGTTGAAACCGCAAGCCGGATTGCGGCGCAGACGGATTCCAGCGGTTCGGCCGCGTCGATAACGATACACCGGGCGGGATCACTTGCGGCGATGGCCAGGAACCCGGTGCGCAGGTCTTCGTGAAAGCGGTGGCCCATGCGTTCGTAACGATCCTCGGCGCCGGCGCGGCCCGCGGTGCGGGCCAGCCCGTCCTCGACGGCAATATCCAGGATCAGGGT
>CAXBEC010000770.1:0-1654 GCA_963974145.1 uncultured Alphaproteobacteria bacterium
CCCCCGCCGAACCCGCAGCCGCCGCCGAAACCGCCACTCCCACCGAAACACCCGCACCGCCCCCGCCTGCACCGGCAGCGGAGCTCAGCGCATTCAGTCTTCTCTGGCGAGCCTTCAAGGGATGGCTCGCCGCCCTGTTCGGATCGAAAGGATAACAATAATGGAAAAGCTTCAGGTCTCCGACGTCCTCGCCCAGGCCTTTGTCGCCGAAGGCGTCGACATCCTGTTCACCCTGATGGGCGACGCGAACATGTACTGGTCCGCCAAGATGGGCGACAAATACGGTGTGCGTGTCGTCCATGCCCGGCATGAACACTGCGCCTGCGCCATGGCCGACGGCTACGCCCGCGCCACCGGCAAGGTCGGCGTCGCCTCCACCACATGCGGCCCGGGCTTCACCCAGATCATGACCGCGCTGACCATCGCGGCGCGCGGCAACGTGCCCATGGTGGTCTTCGCCGGCGATGCGCCGCTCGGTTCCGCCTGGTACCTGCAGCAGATCGACATGGCGCCGCTGGCGCTGGCGACCGGCGCGCATTTCATCGGCGTCAAATCCATCGACCGGATGCTGGACAATGTCCGCGAGGCCTTCCACGTGGCCCAGGTCGAACGCAAGCCGGTGGTCCTCAGCATCCCGATGGACCTGCAGGCCCAGGAATACCCCTACATGGCGGATTACATGCCCTCCGCCAGTATCGTCCCGGTCGCCCAGCGCCCGGTGCCCGACCCGGTCATCGTCGACCAATTGATCGACATGATCGCCGAGGCCGAAAAGCCGATCATCATCGGCGGCCGCGGCGCCACCCGTTCGGGCGCGCGCGACGCGCTGGCCACGCTGGCCGAAAAATCCGGCGCGCTGCTGGCAACCTCCCTGTTCGCCAAGGGCCTGTTCGGCGGCAATCCCTATGCGATGGATATCGCCGGCGCCTTCGCCAGCGACTTTTCCCGCGAACGCTTCGCCGAATCCGATCTGGTGATCGGCGTCGGCGCGGGGCTGGGCCATTACACGACCGAAGGCGGCTACCTGTATCCCGGCGCGCAGGTTGTACAGATCGACACCAATCCGCGCGGCTTGTGGCAGGGGCTGCGCACCGCCGACCTGCATATCCGCGCCGATGCGAAGGCGGCGGCGGAAGCCATCGTCAAGCGCATGGACGAACGCGGCGTGTCCCGCACCGGGTTCCGCAGCGGCGACATGGCGGCGCAGATCGCCGCCGACAACCCGGACAGCAAGGTCTACCCGGTACAGCCGAACACGGTCGACCCGCGCAAGATGATCCTCGAACTGGACCAGGTCATCCCCAAGGACTGGGACATCGTCGTCGGCGGCGGCCATTACTTCTCCATCGCCATGACCCACATGACCGGCCGCCCGGCGGAAAAATACCATGTCGTCAACGACTTCGGCGCCATCGGCTCCGGCCTCCCCGCCGCCATCGGCATCGCGGCGGCGCGCAATGACGGCAAGGTCGCGCTGATCGAGGGCGACGGCAGCCTGCTGATGCATGTGCAGGAACTGGAAACCATCCGCCGCCAGGGCATCAAGCTGCTGATCAACATCATGAACGACGGCGGCTACGGCGCGGAATTCCACAAGTTCCGCGCGCATGACCTGGAAGCCGGCCAGGCGATCCACGGCCGCGGCGACCTGGCG
>CAXBEC010000771.1:0-1653 GCA_963974145.1 uncultured Alphaproteobacteria bacterium
CGGCCGTCCATCGCGGAAGAGGAGCGCCTGAACACGTTCCTGCAGAATATTCAGGCCGGTTCCGGCGATACGGTGCTGGTTGCCGGTGGGTCGCCGGAACAACGCAAGGTGCTGGGCGCACATCTCGCCTATAACCGGCTCGAGGTTCAGGAAGCCGCGGCCAATGGGGCGCCGGGTCGGGTGCGTGTTGTCGTCGAACGCTATGTCGTGACGCCGCCGACCTGCCCGGACTGGAGCAAGCCGGTAGGCCAGGATTCCGAGAATACGCCGGGCGCCAATTTCGGCTGCTCGAGCACGGCCAATCTCGGCATGATGGTGGCGAACCCGGGTGACCTGCTGCGCGGCCGGAATCCGGGACCGGCGGATGGCACGGCGGTGTCAGCCGGTATCAAGCGCTACCGTGACGGCAAGGTTCGTGAACTTCTGGATGACGACCGGGTCACGGCGTTTACGGGGAACTGACGATGACGGCGTCAGCCAGCCAGGGGCAACAGATCGCGACACAGGGCGGCGGGCGCAATGTCTCCGCCGTCAGCACGATCGTCGCGTTCACGCAGGATGAGTCGACACAGGAAGCCCTGACGCGCCTGGCCGAAAAGGGATTGATGCCGCATGCATCGGTCGTGCCCGGTGGGTTATCAACGGCGGTCACGACCGGGGTGCCGGATTGCACCGTTCTGTTGGTCGATATTTCGGATTCACCGGATCCCGTTGCCGATATCCATCATATTTCGGGTCTTGGGTCGGCGCAAATCGTCGCGACCGGCCCGGTCAATGATGTCACGCTGTACCGGGCGCTGCTCGACGCCGGTGCGACCGATTATGTCGTCGTGCCGGTTGTACCGGAGGAACTCGCCCGCGCGCTGACGGTAAAACGGCGCGAGGAACGAAGCGATACGGTCGCGGAATCCACCATGGCAACCGCGGTGATCGGTGCGCGGGGCGGAGTCGGCGCGACGACGATCGCCGTCAGCATCGCCTGGCTGCTCGCGCATGAATACAAGCAGCGCACGGCGCTGCTGGACCTTGATCTGCAATTTGGAACCTGCGCCCTTGCGCTTGACCTGCTGCCCGGCCGGGGATTGCGCGAAGTGCTGGAAAGCCCGGACCGGATTGACTCGATGTTCGTATCCAGTGCGATGGTCAATGAAAGCGAATCCCTGTTCGTTCTGGGGGGCGAGGAGCCCCTTGAAGAAGCGCTGTATCTGAACCCGAACGGGATCGGCATTCTTTTTGCGGCCATCCAGCCGGATTTTACGAATATCGTGATCGATCTGCCCCGGACCATGGTGACGGGGCAACGGTCGCTGCTGGAACAGATGACCAGCATCCTGATCGTCAGCGACCTCTCCCTGTCCGGGATGCGCGATACGGTGCGCCTCAAGGCATTGGCGCAGGAATCGGCGCCGGACGTGGCGCTCGACGTGATCGTTGCCGAAGGTCAGGATCGCCGCAATACGATCAGCAGGGCCGATTTCGAGCGCGGTATCGAAGGCAAGATCGCGCATGTCGTGCCGTTCGACGCGCGCACCGCCGACGAAGCGGCATCCAATGGCCGGGCGGTTCCGGAATCGGGCGGCAGCCGGCGGCCGCTGGTAAAATCCTTGCGGCAGATTACCGGGCGCGTCGCGGTGGAAGGCAAGCCAAAGGCGC
>CAXBEC010000772.1:0-1648 GCA_963974145.1 uncultured Alphaproteobacteria bacterium
CCGTCCAGTGGCGGGCGCACGCGGTATATCGCGTGCCGCCGGCTTCGCCTGCAAAGGTGACGATCGTGGTCATGAACGGTTTTTCCGAAGGTTCCCACGCGGCGGAATAGGCGTCGGTGATGACAAGTTTTTCGCCGGGCACCACCTCCAGATAAACACCGGGATTTGGAAATTCTTCGCCTTCCGGGCTGCGCATTGTGACAAGACAGGTGCCGCCGGGCCGGACATCCAGTTCGGCGCGGACCGTCGTCCAGGGATGCGGGGTAAACCATTGGGTCAGCAATGCCGGTTCGGTCCAGCAGCGCCATAACGCCAACCGGGGAACAGGAATGAAGCGTGTCAGCATCAGGTCGCGGCTGGCACTGGATTGGGTGTTCTGTCCGGCGGTCATAATCCGTTCTCCTTGTCCCCGGGTGTCGCAAAAATCATTTCGATATAGCGGCGCAGGTGATCGACGCTGTCCGCCGCAACGGCCGGCCCGCCCTTCGCCTTTGCCAGGATGAAGGCACCCTGCAGCACCGCCTGGGTGTGCAGCGCCATACTGGCGGCCGTCCAGTCCGCCGCAATGCCGCGCGCCGCCATGGCCGCCGCGATATCCGCTTCCAGTGTTGCGGCATGGCTGCTGATGCTGCGCTCGCAGGCGTCGCGTATCGCGGGATGGCTGTCATAGGTTTCCTGCAACATGGTCCCCGCGAGGCAGGTGAATTCCGGCACCGCCCCCTGCAGGATGGCGCGACGGAAATCGATATAGCCGAGCACCCGGTCCAGCGGATCCGCGTGGCGGTGATAGGGGGCGGCGGCGAAGAACGGCCCTGTCACGGCGGTCCAGTGTTCGGCGGCGGCGATGCCCAGCGCTTCCTTGCTGGCGAAGTGATGAAAAAATGCGCCTTTGGTGACCCCGGCGGCAGCGCAGAGGTCGTCCACTGTTGTCGCGCTGTAGCCTTTTTCGCGGATCATGGTCAGCGCCGCATCGAGGAGTTTGGTTTTCGCATCGCCTTGTCTTCGGGCCATCGGTCTTCCCTGTTTCGATTAAAACATACCAACTGGTTGGTATTTATGCAATCCCTGTTATTGTGCAAGCGCTCTGGAAATCGCCGCGTGACAAACAGGTTCGGCTGTCCTATATCGATACGCATGAACAACTCAGCCGCCACGTTTGCCTTTTGGTACTTTAGCTATCCGATGCCATCGGCGGCGGCAGGGGTTCGTTTGATCTGAATTTCGATCAGGAACAGTCTCAAAACCGCCACGATGCTGGCGGTTTTTTTATGCCGCCGGCCTGGCCAGAACCAGGGAGATCCGGCAAATGATGGACAATACCGGCGACACCGCCACCACAATCAATTCCACCGACGATATCCGCATTCAGGATATCACCGCACTGAACACACCGGCCGAGATCATCGGCGAATACCCGCGCACGGCCATCGCGACCCGAACAGTCACCGAAGCACGGCGCGCGCTGCAAGAGATCCTGCATCGGCGTGATGACCGGCTGGCGGTCGTCATCGGCCCCTGCTCGATCCATGACCCGGAAGCCGCAATGGACTACGCCACCCGCCTGGCCGCGCTGCGCGACCGGTTCGGCGACACGCTGGAGATCGTCATGCGGGTCTATTTCTCCAAGCCGCGCACGACGGTCGGCTGG
>CAXBEC010000773.1:0-1643 GCA_963974145.1 uncultured Alphaproteobacteria bacterium
GGATCGAGGAAATCGATCTCGATATCGGCTTCACGATGATGAAACGCTACCGGATCATCGAGGACGACCCGCTTTCCGCGCAAACGGAACTGGTGCAGAGCGCGACGCTGAAACGTGATGACTGGTCGATCCGGGTCGATTGCCGTACGCGGCTGAGCGTCACGGCGGATACGTTCCAGTTTTCCGGCGATATCGAAGCCTTCGACGGCGACGCGCCGTTCGACTCCCGGCACTGGACGCTGGCAATTCCGCGAAAACTACTGTGAGCC
The DNA here is from genome assembly GCA_963974145.1 of uncultured Alphaproteobacteria bacterium. GTDB lineage: Bacteria > Pseudomonadota > Alphaproteobacteria > UBA8366 > MarineAlpha4-Bin1. The sequence goes on from CAXBEC010000773.1 coordinate 270, forward strand.
GCGGCACAGCCGGGTGATGGCGGCGTCGATAATCATTTCCAGCATCCGCGGATAGGCGATGTCGGCGAAGGACGCCATGAAGGCGAGCTTACCGTCATTCGCCCAGGCCGGATTGGGGTTCACTTCCATCAGTTTCGGGCGTCCGTCGGCGGCGCAGCGAAAATCGAACCGGCCGTAATCCTGCAGGCCCAGCCGCCCGAACAGTGTGCTCGCCCAGCCCGTCAGCCGCGCGGCGGTGGCCTCGTCGATGGCGGCCCGGCGGAAGGCGATTTTGGTCCAGTAGGGCGAATCCGGGTCGGCCTTTGATTCGAAGGACAGGATCGGGTTCAGCCCGGCGGGAAGCTGCGAGAAATCCACTTCCAGCGGCGGCAGCGCGGTCATGCCATCCGCCGGATTGCCGATCATGCCGACACCGTATTCCGCCCCCGGCAGGTATTCCTGCCACAGCACATCGCGCCCCGGCAGGCTGTCATGCAGGAAGGCGAGGTAGCGCCGTGCCTCGACCTCGTTGCGCACCACCGCGTCTTTGGTGATGCCGACGCTGCCATCGGCGGTGTTCGGTTTCAGCAGCGCCGGGTAGAAACCCGGCAGCGCCTCGAAGCCTTGTTCGGCGGGCATCCAGGCTTCGCGCGGCACCTCGATGCCGATGGCTTCGGCGACCAGCCGGACAATCTGCTTGTCGAAACACAGCACCATCGCCTGCGGCGTCGCGCCCGTATAGGGAATGTCGTGCAGTTCCAGCCAGGCCGGCAGGTTCAGCTCCCGCGTCGGCTGGTTGTTGACGCCGGTATCGCAGAAATTGACCACCAGATCGGGCCGGTCCGCGGCCAGCCGCTCGAACAGCCGGTCATGGTCGTTGTACACGGTGATGGAAAACCGGTTCAGGCTTTCCAGCGCCGCGACCATGGCCGCGTGGGCCGCGAGGTCCTCGGGGCCATAGGCCGCGCCAAGCTTGGTGGGGTCACTGGCCTTGTGGTCGCCGGTGATGACGGCGAGCGTCGTGAATGATGCCGGATCGTTTGTCATCACCTGAGCTTAGCGGGCCACCAGACCTTGTACAGCGGCATTTATGCGACCCGGCCTATTTGCCGGGGAAATGCCGCTGCGTGCGGTTGGCGAAGGCGACCAGTGACAGCATGACCGGGACCTCGACCAGTACGCCGACGACGGTGGTCAGGGCGGCGCCGGAGGACAGGCCGAACAGGCTGATCGCGACCGCCACCGCCAGCTCAAAGAAATTGGAGGTGCCGATCAGGGCACAGGGGGCGGCGACGTTGAACGGCACCTTCCACAGATAGGCCGCGCCATAGGCGATGATAAAGATCCCGTAGGACTGGATGATCAGCGGCACGGCGATCAACGCGATCAGCACCG
>CAXBEC010000774.1:0-1637 GCA_963974145.1 uncultured Alphaproteobacteria bacterium
TCGGACAGGCGCTCGGTGATCCGGCGCTGCAGCAGGCCTTCGGCCAGGTTCAGATGCTCGGTGTGGAAATACGCGTCGCACAGCGCGTAGAAAAACTGCACCCGGCCCGCGTCCGCCGCGGCAAGCGCGGCCATATCCGGCAGGTTTCCGTAAGCGGCCAGCCGTTCCCCGGCATCGCCCGAATAGACGACCGCGCCGCCGGCATCGCGCAGCGGCGCGGCAAGCGCCAGCATGGCCGAAAGATGCTGGTCGAACCGGGCCAGCAGGGCGACCGATTGCCCGGCATAGGCGACAATCCGGTCATCCGCATAGGTCTTGATCCGCAAATAGACGCCGGCATCGCAAAGGGAATCAAAAATCATCGGATCTGCCGGAAACAGCCCCGGCCCGATCGGGCCCTGCCAGGTCAGCGTAACGGTCACGGACAGGCCCGGATGCGATGGTCATCTACCGCGATGTGTTTTCGGCCGGGAAGCTTGATCGCGTTAATAATAGAATTGAAGTCCTTTTCGTCCGGGTAGCCATACACCGGGAAGGATGGGCGCATGTTTGGGCATCTTAATCGACCCGCAAGGTTTTCGGAACAGCCCGGGCTGTTCCTTTGATTGAACCGGTGGGGACCGCCCGCCACGCCAGCGGCGGGCGGGTATTGTTATGCCGAGGCGGCGCTCAGCGATTTCACGATATCGTCGACCGGACTGTTGATCAGGGTCTTCGGCAATTCCATGACCAGCCTGTCCTGAACCTCCGCATGCAGGCTCGGGCGGACCTCGCCCATGGTGTCGGGGTCGAGCACCAGTACGAGGTGATCGAATTTACCGGCATGCGCCATGGCATAGAGGTGGTTCGCCAGTTGCTTGGAAAAGGTTGCTTCCATGGATTCCTGTGCCGAGGTATCCGGCGGCTGTTTGCCGGCGGGACCGTCATTGTCCAGGTCCTGGGGTTCAAGATGCCCGTCGGCTTTCAACGAAATGTCGAATCGGCCGCCGGTGTTGCGAAAGAACAGCGCTTTTTCCCCTGTTCCAACAACGATGAGGGCGTTCTGCGGAATGGTGTTCGAGGGCATGGGTGGCTCCTTGGCTCGAGAAGTCTGCGACCGGAATTCGGCCGGCACGGTTCGGCGGTGACGGTGCGTACGTTACGCGGCGTCGCGCGCATGCTCGCCTTCAAGCACTTCCTCGATGATTTTGGCATTGAAAGCCTCCAGATCATCGGGCGACCGGCTGGTAATGATACCCTGATCCACGACAACTTCCGAATCGGTCCATTTTGCGCCCGCGTTTTTCATGTCGGTCTGAATGGAAGCGTAGGATGTCGCCGAACGTCCCTCGATCACGCCGGCTTCGATCAGCAGCCATGGCGCATGGCAGATCGCGGCGACAACCTTGCCCGCCGATACGAAGTCCCGCACCGTCTGCACGGCAGTTTCGTCGGTACGCAGAATGTCCGGGTTGATCTGCCCGCCCGGCAGCACCAGTGCGGTGTAATCATCGACCCGGATGTCGGCAATTTTCAGGTCTGCCTCGACCGTGCGGCCCCAGTCCTTCTCATCCCACCCCTTGATCGACTCGCCGTCCAGGGTCGCGACACGAACGTCGGCGCCCGCCACTTTCAGGCTTTCCATCGGCGACTCCAGT
>CAXBEC010000775.1:0-1630 GCA_963974145.1 uncultured Alphaproteobacteria bacterium
CCGGCATCGGACGAACCGGCCTGCACCAGCACCGGCCGGCCCTGCGGCGAGCGCGGCACGTTCAGCGGTCCTTCGACCCGGTAATGTTCGCTGACGTGGTTGATCGGGCGAATCCGGTCCGTGTCGGCGTAAAATCCGCTTTCGCGGTCGTCGAGAATCGCGTCATCGGCCCAGCTGTCCCACAGCGCCTTGGCGGCCTGCAGATATTCCTCGGCGATGGCGTAGCGGTCCGCATGGCTGACCTGGCTGTCACCGCCGTAGTTCCGGGCGGCGTCCGCCGACCAGGAGGTGACGATGTTCCAGCCGACCCGGCCGCCGCTGATATGGTCCAGCGAGGCGAACTGCCGGGCCAGATTGAACGGCTCCGAATAGGTGGTCGAGGCGGTGGCGATCAGCCCGATTCGGTTCGTGGCCATGGCCAGCGCGCCCAGCGCTGTGATCGGCTCCAGCCAGACGCGCGGCGCCCGCTTCACATCCCAGCGCAGCGACAGCTGGTCGGCCAGGAAGATGGAATCGAACAGTCCCGCTTCGGCCCGCTGCGCCAGATCGGCGTAATAGCGGATATCGCTGAGCGCCAGCGGCGAGGCATCGCCGTGCCGCCAGGCGGCTTCATGATGGCCCCGGGTGTGGATGAACAGGTTGAGATGCATTTTTCGTGTCATGGCCGGAATACTATGGGCTGCCGTCGGTTTCGTCTATGGGCAGGTGCTGTGATAAAACGTCATATCTGCTATGCTTGCTGGTGATATCCGGGAGCCGGAACCATGTCCAGTTACCTGACGCGTATCCTGATTGCCGCCGGCGCCGCCCTGTTGCTGATGACCGTCCCGGCGCGCGCGCAGGCGCCGGAACCGTTATTCGGACCGGACCAGGCGATACCGCGCGAATACAAAAGCTGGTCGCTTTTCCTGGTCTGCAATCCGGAATGGCTGCTGGAAGGGCGGGCGTCCGATCTGGCGACGCTGTACCGCCAGTTCGAGGCGTTCGGCCACAGTATCGGACCGGAAAACGCCGCAGTCTGGTTCTGGAAGACACCGGATCGCGGCGCGCTGTTCGGGGATGCGCCGCTGGCGGAACTGCTGGACGTGTCGCGCAGCGCGACCTATTGCGCGAAATACGGGCTGCTGCCGAGCGAAGGCCCGCATGTCCTGATCACCACCCGCTATCCGGACGACCCGCCCGGCGATCATTCGGTGTTGACGCTGAAAGGGCTGAAGGCTGCGGACATCGGGTCGCTGCTGGCCCGTCTCGCCGACCAGGTGCTGGTGACCGGGCTGGACCAGGAGGAACTCGATTCCGAACTGTCCTGGCGCTTGCTGCAGGATGCGGCAGAACGCGTCCTCGCCGCGGGCGTCGGCTGGATCGAGCGGGTATCGTTTGCGATCGACACCAAATTCTTCAAACTGGAAGTCGAAGGCAAGCCCTAGCTGAGCGGCCACGGCCATGCGCGAAAATGTGATCGTCTGTGCTGCGGGTTAACGGCAATTCGCTTGACGGGCGGCGCGGTGCGGGTTGATGCTTCAGCCTTTAATGCAACCCGGTTCTTCGAAGGAGGCGTGCCATGCGTCGTCTGTCAATTGCAGCATTGGCGGGGGCACTGTCGTGCCTGTCCGCACCGTTCGTGCCGGTT
>CAXBEC010000776.1:0-1625 GCA_963974145.1 uncultured Alphaproteobacteria bacterium
GGCGGCAAACAGGCCGTGTTCACCCCCAACCCCATCGGCATCGGCATCCCCACCGGGACCGATCCGATGCTGGTCGACATTTCCACCTCGATCACCACCAACGGCATGTCGGCGCGGCTGCAGGCGGCGGGACAGCGTTTCCCCGGCCAATGGCTGCTCGACAATCAGGGCCAGCCGACCGACGACCCGAATGTGTTCGGCACCGACCCGCAGGGCACGATCCAGCTGCTCGGCGGGCAGGATGCGGGGCACAAGGGTTACGGGCTGACCCTGATGGTGGAAGCGATGACCGGCGGGCTGGCCGGTTACGGACGCGCCGACGGCGTGGAAGGCTGGGGCGCCACCGTGATGGTGCGCGCGACCGACACCACCGCCTTCAGCGGGCGCGACGCCTATGACCGGCAGGTCGACTGGGTCGCCGAAGCCTGCACCGCCAACCCGGCCATCGATCCGGCCAGCCCGGTCCGCCTGCCGGGCGCACGCGGGCTGTCACGCAAACGCGATGCGCTGGAAAACGGGCTGGCGCTCAACCCGCTGGTGTTGTCGGCGGTAAAGAAACTTGCCGCGGATAGCGGGATCGCCCTGCCGGCATAACCGGCCCGGGCGTCCCCGCAAAGCGCCTATTCGAACTTGTAGGCGACGTTCAGCAGGCTGGCGCATTCCCGCGCCACCATGTAATCCGGTTTTTCATTTCCGGGGAAGGTCGCCCAGCCGGCTTTCATCAGATGGGTGTTGCGTTCCCAGGCATTGATGTCCTTGAGTTCGGCCACCATGCCGTTTTCGGCCGTGGCCGCCTTTTCAAACCGCTCGGCGCAGATTGGCGCCAGCGCCGCGACAGTCGCCGCATCGCCCGCAATCTGAACCTTTTCAGCCACGGTGCCGCTGAGATTCCAGTCGCCCAAACCGAATCCGAGGCCCAGCGTCGCAACAACGCCGACGACGAGACCCTGGAACAGCCGCTTGCCGGACATGCCTTCGAGGAAATTCCGCGCGGTGGTCGGTTCTGTCATAAAGATTCCAATTCCATAACGAGGGCGAAAAATTCCGCCCCATCCCGCGTATCCTAGCACAGGGGGGTATCCGAGTCCGATCCGCGTCCAAGCGCCGTTCCGGATGGCGTTGCAGCCGCGACGCGGCAGCGGCAAAACGCGTGCGGGCGGATGGGCCGGCCTGTATAAGATTTCCTATTTCGGGTTTTCATGAGGCGCCATGTCACTCCCCGACCTTTTCAATGACCTGTTCGATGCCATCCTGCCGCCGGTTCGAAAGCGGCCCCTGCCGGCCATGCCGCGACGATTGTACGGATATATCCTGCAGGTCAGCGGGCGGCAGCAGGTGCGGTTGTGCCTGCTGACACTGCTGGTCTTCCCGCTGACACTGGCGCCGCTGGAACTCCAGCGACGGATTGTCGACGGTGCGATAGAAGGCGCAAACCTCCACCTGCTGCTGATGCTGGGCGGCATTTACCTGGCGGTTATCTGCGTGCATGGCGGGGTAAAGTTCCTGCGCAATTTCTACCTCGACCGGGTGGCGGAGGGGGTGACGCGGGTGCTGCGCAAACGCATCGCCCATGCCAACCCCGATGCCGTCGACGCCGACGAGGGCACGCGGCAGGCGGTGCTGTC
>CAXBEC010000777.1:0-1620 GCA_963974145.1 uncultured Alphaproteobacteria bacterium
GGCGATTGTTTCGTGCGATTTCGCAAAATGCGGTACCTGGAAACGCCAGTCTTCGAGCCAGCAGAGATACCCGTGAACGAAAACGATCGGCGGCGCGCCCTTCCCCTGGCGTACAAAATTCAGCTTGATATCCGGCACCTGTTCCTCCCGCGGCACAATTGTCAGTTGCTCTGCTGTACAGCAGATGATTTCGGGCATGCAACCAAATAGCGTGGCGCGGATGGCCGGCACGCACGGGGGGGCCATCCGCAATCGGCGCCATCTCCCGCTTACCGGAGATTGCTTGAATGACGCCGCCGCCACCGCATATTAAGCGACAGGCTGTGGCGTTCACCGAACCCGGGCCATGCCGCAGACAACAGGAGCGTGAAGTTGAAAGTCACCATCGAATACTGCGCGGTCTGAAACTACAAACCCAGAGCCCTCCGTGCGAGGGACCTGATTTCGGCCGCGCATGACGCCGAGATCACGCTGTTAGCCGGTCGAAGCGGTATCTTCGACATCAGGATCGACGGCGCGATGGCCTATTCCAAGGGAGAAACCGGGCGCTTTCCGACAGATGACGAAGTCACGGCCCTTTTCGACCGGTGAGCCATTCCGATAATGCCCTCCTCCAGAGGATGGGTTGCGCGCCGTTACGACCGCCGCACCCCCCTGCATCGGACGACGGACATCGGCAGCAGCATCCGCAATCGGTATCGACGGCAGCGGTTCTGCGCCTATAATTAGATAATGCCTGAATCACCGCAAGACAGTGCCCGCCCGGAAAGCGCCGCGAAAATCGTCGCCCGTCAGGATACGGATTCCGGTAGCGGCGATGTTGCTGCGCTGCAGCGGCAATACGAAGCCTTCCCCTATCCGCCGCGCGATGTCGCGGATGAAGCCGGCGGCCTGACAACAGGCTCACCCAGCCATATCCTCGAAATCGACCATTATGTCTTTGCCGGCCGGCGAGACTGGTCGCTGCCGTTCCGGGCGCTGGTCGCCGGCGGCGGTACCGGCGATGCCGCCATCATGCTGGGCCAGCAATGCGTCGATATCGGCTGTCCGGCGGAAATCACCTATCTGGACCTGTCCGCCGCGAGCATGGCGATTGCCGAAAACCGCGCCCGCGAGCGCGGGCTGACCAATATCGTCTTCCGGCAGGGCAGCCTGCTGGATGTCGCGTCGCATGGCTGGACGCCCTTCGATTACATCGACTGCTGCGGCGTCCTGCATCACCTGCGGCAACCGGATGACGGGTTGCGCGCGCTGGCTGCCGTGCTGCACCCCGAAGGCGGGCTTGGCGTCATGCTTTACGGTCACTATGGACGGACCGGCATCTATGATATCCAGAAAATCATGCGCGGCATTGCCGGGCCTGACGAAGACCAATCGCAGCAGATCCCCGCGTTGCGGCGCCTTCTGTCACAATTGCCGGGCAGCAACCGACTGGTTCGGAACCCGGCAATCCGCCATGACAGCGAACAGTCCGACACCGAACTCGTCGACAAGTTCCTGCACAGCCAGGACCGTGCCTATACCGTGCCGGAGATCGCAGCGCTATGTGACTCGGCCGGATTGCATATCGCGTCCTTTGTGCCGTCTGGCCGTTACGATCCGTTGACCTATATCGACGAT
>CAXBEC010000778.1:0-1619 GCA_963974145.1 uncultured Alphaproteobacteria bacterium
ATTCGGATGCGTGGCCGCGCTGGTTCGCCGCCGCCGGACTGCAGGACGCCGACAGTCTTTCCGGCCCGGTATTCGAGGATGCGGCAATGGCCGTCGAGGCCGCGATACAAGGTCAGGGCGTGGCCATCGTGCCGGTCCTGGCGGTCGGGCAGGCCATTGAATCGGGACGGCTGACCGCCCCCTTTGAGCTGCGCGTGCCGAGTGGCCGGCGCTACTACCTGACCTGGCCGCGGGCCAAGGCCGGCATGAACAAAGTGCACCTGTTCCGGGATTTTCTGCTTGCGGCAGACGGTGTGTAGCGCCTTGATTGCCGGGTTCATCCGCAGAGGGGAAATGACGTGCTGAGTTTCGACGAAAATTTCAAGGGGCCGCTGGACGGCAAAACCGTGCTGGACCTGTCGCGCCTTGTCGCCGGCAATATGGTCAGCCTGCAGCTGGCGGATTACGGCGCGGAAGTCATCAAGATCGAGCCCGCGGGCAAGGGGGACCCGCTGCGGCACTGGCTGACCAACAATATCCCGGTCAACTGGAAGGTCTACGCACGCAACAAGAAAAGCGTCTCGATGGAACTCCGCGAGGCCGATGCACGAGACATCCTGCTGCGGCTGGTCGAACAGGCCGACGTGATGATCGAAAACTACCGCCCCGGCACGCTGGAGAAAATGGGGCTGGGACCCGACGTACTGCATGCCCGCAACCCGAAGCTGATCCTCGTCCGCGTTTCCGGCTTCGGCCAGACCGGTCCCTACAAGCACCGGCCGGGCTTCGGCACGCTGGTCGAGGCGATGTCCGGCTTTGCCGACCGCAACGGGTTCGAGGACCGCGAACCGGTGCTGCCGCCGCTGGCCATGGCGGACATGATAGCCGGCCTGTACGGCGCCATGGCGGTGCTGATCGCGATCCGTGAATGCGAGGTAAAGGGCGGCGACGGGCAGGTCATCGACCTGTCGCTGCTGGAACCGATGTATTCGATCCTCGGCGCGGAAGCCGCCTGGCACCAGGTAACGGGCGACGTCCGCGAGCGCGCCGGCAGTGGCTCCAACACCTCATCGCCGCGCAATGTCTATGCGACCAGCGACGGCAAATGGCTCGCCATGTCCGGTTCGATCCAGTCGATGGCCGAACGGATCTTCCGCGTTATCGGTCGCGACGACATGAACAGCGATCCGAAATTCCGCACCAATACCGACCGCGTGGCCAACCGTCAGGAGGTCGATGAAATCGTCGGCGGCTGGATTGGCGCGCGGACACTGGACGAATGCATGGAAGTCTTCGACCGCGAAAACGTCACCGTCGCGCCGGTCTATAATATCGCGCAGATCATGGACGATCCGCATTTCCGCGAACGGGAAATCAATGTCGAACTGCCCGACGAAGACATGGGCACGGTCGCGATGCACAATATCGTGCCGCGCCTGTCGCGCACGCCGGGCGGGTTCGCCCGGCCGGCGCCGACACTGGGCCAGCATAATGAGGAAATTCTGGGACGTATCGGTATTCCCGCGACGGAAGTCGCGGCGCTGAAGGAACGCGGCGTCCTCTGACGCCCACAAAATTGGGGAGAATGATATGAACGCGGCAGTAAACGACAACCCGGTCTGGCGCTCGCTTCTGTATGT
>CAXBEC010000779.1:0-1619 GCA_963974145.1 uncultured Alphaproteobacteria bacterium
GATGGACTCGCCCTTGATGTTCGCCATACTGATCGTCATAACGATACTCGGAATGCTCCTCTTTCAGGCGACCATCTGGTTCGAAAAATGGCTGCTTCGCAAACATGTGACAGGAACCGAACAATGATCCGCAAGCTGCTGCGCACCCCGTTTTTCTTTGTCTTTTCCGCGATGCTGGCACTGGCCGGACCGGCCGGCGCCCAGGCACTGGACAAGGTCACCGTTGCCGGCTGGGGCCCGGCCATCAGCGAGATCACCAACCTGCTGGCGGAACCGGACAAGGGGTTCTTCAAGGCGAAGGGAATCGAGCTCGACTTCATCCCGGGGACGGGCGGCGGTTCGGCCATCGTCAACATGCTGTCAGGGCAGGCGGATATCGCATTCACCGATCCTTCCAGCCTGTTCCTCGCGCTGGACAAGGGGGAAAAGCTGGTCGCGATCTACAACATCTATCCGCAGAACGTGTTCAACGTCGTGTCGCCGAAATCCCGCAACCTCACCAAGCCGTCGGACCTGAAGGGAAAGCGGATCGGGGTATACAGCCTGAACAGCGGGACCCGCCAGAATCTCCAGGTGCTGCTGGCGCAGGCCGGCCTGTCCGAAGCGGATATCAGCCTTGAGGTCACCGGCCTGCTGAATTTCGCACCGGTCATCCAGGGACAGGTCGACGCCACATCGGCAACCGATACGGGGCTTTTTGTCGGCCGGATGAAGGGGCTTGGCGATGTCAACGTGATCGAGGTACGCGACTATCTGAACCTGCCCAGCGACTTCTTTGTCGTCACCGAGGAAATGTACAATACGAAGAAAGAACTGCTGCGCCGGTTCCTGGAAGCCTACCGGGACAGTGCCGCCTGGATGATCGCCAAGCCGGTGGAAGCGGCCAAGATCGCCGTAACGCGTGCAATCAACGGCAAGGATGAAAAGGTAAATCTCGGGATCATAAAGCTGCGAAACCTCTCCGCGATTTCGCCGACGACGGCGAAACAAGGACTGGGCGCGTTTGATATCGAACCGCTGGAACAGGGTGTGGCCACGTTCAAACTGCTGGGGCTGATCAAGAACGACATCGATATCCGGAAAGTCGTGCGTTCCGACCTGCTGCCGAAATAGGACGGGGCGGCGCCGACGGATGGATTTTCAGGGACAGACCATCATCGTCACCGGCGCCAGCCGGGGCATCGGCGCGGCCGTGGCGCGGGCCTTCGCCGCGGAGGGCGGCAATGTAATCGTCAACTACCTGCAGAACACGGATGCGGCGAACCGCACGGTCGAGGCCTGCAAGGCGGCGGGCGGCGATGCCTGGGCGGTGCAGGCCGACGTTACCGACAGCGCGGCGATACAGCGGATGGTCGACACAGTGGCGGACGAATACGGCCGGATCGATACGGTTATCAACAATGCCTTCCGGCCCTATGCCTTCGACCCGGATAACCGCAAGCGGTTCGACGAACTGGAATGGAGCGATTACCGCGATCAGGTTGACAGCGCGCTGCAATCCACCTTCAACCTTTGCCATGCGGTGCTGCCGATCATGAAGAAGCGCGCGGCGGGCAGCATCGTCAATATCGCGACCGACCTGGTCGCCCGCGCGGTCGTTCCCTATCACGAATACACCA
>CAXBEC010000780.1:0-1616 GCA_963974145.1 uncultured Alphaproteobacteria bacterium
TGACCGATCCTGCGCCTACTATACAGGCCTTGGGCCGCGCTGCCGGTCTTGAGGTCAGCGATGCTGCGGCACTGAAGTTATGGGACGGTATCCGGCACAAGAACCTGACCGGGCATCACAAGCATAATTTGCGGGTCGGCGGCGGTATTGTCGGTGACTGGAAGCGCTGGTTGACCAATGATCATCTGGAGATCATCCGGGAGGCCGGTTTCGAGTCCGACATGATCGACTTGGGATACGGGGAAATCGAGGCATTGGACGAAGCTTCGTATACGGATTTTCAGCGTCTGGCAGCGGATGCCATCAAGGCGGGAAAACCACATGACGTGTTGGAAGACCGCGAATTGTTCGGGTTCGCTTTCAACAAGAGCAACCTGAATTCCGATGCCTTCGAATTTCGGCGCAATGCTTTCCGCGACCACACCCAGGTAGAACGTTCCTGCTTCACGGACGAGGCCATGGAAACGCGGATCTGGGATTCCGCGGAAAATGCCGCAGGCAAGCTCAACGCCTTGCTCGAGGATATCCTGGCGCATGATTTCTACGATGCGGCCAGTACCGGTCGCAGTCTGGCCGCACTGAAACGGACTCACATGGATTCATTTGGCGGGGACAGCTGGGTGGACTACCTGAAACTGTTCCAGAACCTTGATCAGGTTTTCACGCAATTCTACCAGCCTGTCCGCGTTGATAGCGGGCAATGACCATGGAAACAGCGTCAGATAACGAACTGATCCTGATCGAGCCGCAATCCGATCAATTTATCCTGGCGATTCAGAAAATCCTGAAAGATCACTCGGGCAGAGCCATCCGCATGATCGGTACCGAGGACGGGCAGGCGGGGGACTACGCCGAGGCGATGCGACCGCATTACCCTGAATCGGATATCAGTATAACGGCGGACACGACCGATGTTCCCAATGGCGCGCTCGTCGTCATTTTCGAACAGGACGGCGCGGCCCTGCAGAAAACCTTTATGCCGCTGCTTGATGGCGCCGGATTGACCGTCATCGCGCCGGTAACCGACTGGCATTGTTCCCGTCGGCCGCTCTATCTGATCAGTATTCCAAAATCAGGAACGCATCTGCTTTACGGGTTGGCGGAAGCTTTCGGGTATGCACCAGCCGTCACAACGGAAGCGGAGCCGCTGCCGGGGCAATGGTATTGCCTCGAATACACAAACTCGCATACCTCGGCGCGTGACTTTTTTGTCGACAGTGTCCGGCGCAGTCCGAATGGCGGCCGGCACCATCCTTTCCCGCGAACGCCGACCCTGTTCATGTATCGCAATCCGCTGGACGTCGTCGTGTCGGAAGCAAACTATTACCATCGGGACGGCAATACGCTGTTCGCACCGTATCTGTCCGGGTTCGATTTCGAAGGCCGTTTGCAACGACTGATAAACGACCCCTGGGCGCTGGGTTCCATCCGTGACCGGATGGGTGTGTTCACGCCCTGGCTCGATTGCGTCAATGTCATGCCGCTCAGCTTTGAAGAAATCGTGGGGTCGCGAGGCGGCGGATCGGATGCCATCCAGTCCCGGTTGATCTGGTCACTGCAACTGAAATTGCAGATCCCCGGCAAGCCATCGACCTACGCCCGCAAGGTATTCAATC
>CAXBEC010000781.1:0-1613 GCA_963974145.1 uncultured Alphaproteobacteria bacterium
GAAGTTCTGCAGGTCGTCGACGTCCCGGAGACCCATGCGGGGCCTGGCGAGGTGCGGTTACGGGTCTTTGCGGCGGCGGTGAACCCGACTGACACGCTGGCCCGTAACGGTTCGCGCGCCGAAACGCAGAAACTTGACCCGCCGCCCTATATCCCCGGCATGGACGCGGCCGGTGTGATTGATGAGGTCGGCCCCGGCGTCGATACCGGCGTGAAGGTCGGCGACGCGGTGATGGCCATCGTGGTCCCAAAGGGCAGCCACGGCGCCTATCGCGAACAGATCGTGCTGAACGCCCGGTCGGTGACGCATGTTCCGGCAGGCACGACGCCGGTGGAGGCCTGCACCCTGCCGATGAACGGGCTGACGGCGCGGCAGTCGCTCGACCTGCTGGAGCTGCAGCCGGGACAGGTGCTGGCGGTGACCGGCGCGGCCGGCGCCTATGGCGGCTATGTTATCCAGCTGGCCAAGGCGGAGAGCCTGACGGTCATTGCCGATGCCTCGGAAGCCGACGAGGCGCTCGTCAAATCACTCGGCGCGGATATCGTGGTACGCCGCGGCGATGATGTCGCGGCCCGCATCCGCGCGCATTTCCCGGACGGGGTGGATGGGCTGGCGGACGGCGCGGTGCTGAACGAAAAGGCGATCCCGGCAGTGCGCGATGGCGGCGCCTTCACCGCCGTGCGCGGTTTTGCGGGCGATGGCCAGCGCGGCATCCGATTTACCCCCACCCAGGTTCGCAACTATGACGGGGCATGGGAAAAGCTCGAAACCCTTCGCCGGCAGGCGGAGGCAGGTATCCTGACCCTGCGCGTGGCCGCAACATACCCGGCCGAACAAGCGGGTGAGGCGCATCGAAGGCTGGAGGCCGGCGGCACACGGGGACGGCTCGTTATCTGTTTCTGATCGCGACAGCGCCGGGCAACGCTAGGCCGGGGGCTGGACAGAACTGTGGCGTTATGCACTGAATAGTGGAGTCGCCTCGGTCTGGTGGCGTGTTCGCGTTGCGTATCTCAAATTGAAAGGGAAACCGATGGCGTATGATCTCCTGATCCGTAATGGCCGTATCATCGATGGTTCCGGCATGCCCGGATATCGCGGCGACATCTCGATAAAGAACGGCAAAATCGCTGAAATCGGCAAACTGAGCGGGCCCGCCGACCGGGTCATCGATGCCGAAGGACTGGTGGTCGCGCCGGGCTTCATCGACAACCATACCCATTTCGACGCGCAGGTGACCTGGGATCCGCTGTGCTCCAACTCCTGCGATCACGGCGCCACCTCGGTGGTCCTGGGCAACTGCTCGCTGTCGCTGGCGCCGGTGCGGCCCGGCACGCGGGAGAAACTGTCCGGCTTCCTGTCCTATGTGGAAGCGATCCCGATGGACGTGCTGAACAAGGTCGATATCTCCTGGGAAAGCGTGTCGGAATACATGGACGTGCTGGACAGCGGGCTCGGCGTCAATGTCGGTAACCTGATGGGGCATTCCGCGATCCGCTATTACGTGATGGGCGACGCGGCGCAGGAGCGCGCGGCGACTGACGACGAGATCGAGCAGATGCGCACCATTGTCCGCGACGGGATGCTGGCCGGGGCGCTGGGCCTGTCAATTTCGC
>CAXBEC010000782.1:0-1606 GCA_963974145.1 uncultured Alphaproteobacteria bacterium
GGCGAGCGGACGAAGCAGGCATAGGTCTGCCGGGGCAGGACCATGTCATCCAGATAGTGACCGTTACCGGTCAGAAAACGGTAATCTTCCTTGCGGCGTATCGAGGCGCCGATTCCGTGATCGCTCATGGTTCATCCTCTCATCGCTTCCGCACCGGCGCGGATCGCCTTGACGATATTGTGATAGCCGGTACAGCGGCAGAGATTGCCTTCCAGCCATTCGCGGATTTCCTGATCGGTCGGCGCAGGGTTTTCCTTCACCAGGTCGACGGCGCTCATCACCATGCCCGGCGTGCAGAAGCCGCATTGCAGTCCGTGGTGTTCGCGGAAGGCGGCCTGCATCGGGTGCAGTTCGTCACCATTGGCGAGACCTTCGATGGTCTTCACATCGGCGCCTTCGGCCTGCACCGCCAGCATGGTACAGCTTTTCATCGACGTGCCGTTGACATGCACGACGCAGGCGCCGCACTGGCTGGTGTCGCAGCCGACATGGGTTCCCGTAAGGCCGAGATGTTCGCGGATGAACTGAACGAGCAAGGTCCGGCCTTCAACGCTGCCGGAAACAGGCTTGCCATTCACCGTCATTGAAACGGAGATGGACATTGTTTTCCCTCCCTGACTTTAACCAGGCAAATGATTGGTCATCGAAGGCACGACAGGCGCAATGCGTCGGTCCCGCGACGTGACTCTCCCTCCCGGAGAGTGTGATGTCGCGCGCCGGTCAGGTCAAGAAATACGACGCGCATAACGCGTATTAAGGAGTGATTGCCGGAATCAGCCCCCGCCAAAGCCGTAGCGGTATATGGCCAGCAGGATCAGGATCACCAGGATAATGCCGCTGATCCAGGTGGACGGGCTGTATCCCTTCCAGCGGCGACCATACAGGTCCTTCTCGGGCGGTGACGCAGGTTGGGGGGGCGCCGTTGCTGCATCGGGAGCGGCTTCGGCAGGTTGCGCGGCCTCGACGGGGGCGGGCTCCGCCGCCGCGACGATTTCCGCAAACTTGCCGAAAAATTCGCCGGACATCTTTTTTGAAGTCGCATCAATCAGGCGTGCGCCGATCTGCGCCAGCTTGCCGCCGACCATCGCATCGACGGTGTATTTCAACAGCGTTCCGCCATCGGCTTCTTCCAGGGACACCTTGGCGCCACCCTTTGCGAAGCCGGCGGCGCCGCCCTTGCCTTCGCCTGAAATCGTGTAACCGTTCGGCGGATCGATATCGGAAAGGGTAACCGCGCCCTGGAACTTCGCCTTGACCGGCCCGACCTTCGCCGTCACGGCGGCCTCGAAGGACGTATCGGAGGTTTTCGTCAGCGATTCGCATCCCGGGATGCACTGCTTCAGGATTTCGGGATCGTTCAAGGCATCCCAGACAGCCTGTTTCGGGGCCGGAATAAGATATTCACCTGACAGTTCCATTGGTTTCGTTTCCTGTTCCGCTTCGAATTATCAAAATCGTTACTATGGTATATTAAATGTGGAGGCAATCGGCGGGAACACAAGGGCAAGGCATGGCGATACCGGCAACCGACTCTACCTTCGATGTCGCGCAGTGGTTCGTGGAACGGGCGCGCTTCGAAAACGGCTACCTGCAGGCGCAGAAACTG
>CAXBEC010000783.1:0-1604 GCA_963974145.1 uncultured Alphaproteobacteria bacterium
TGGTGCTGTTTGCGCGCCTGGCCGCGACCATGCAGCAGGAACTCGATCGCCAGAAAGTTTCCGGCACCCAGCGACTTTGCGGCAAGGTCAGCCGGCGTGAAGGTCCGGGTGAATTTCTGCCAGCCCGTTGTCAGGTTGCACGCGGGCAATATCGCCGTCACATCGGCTGATCCGCCGGCGCCGAAATTCTGGCGCCAGCGCGGCGTAACCGTTCGTGGCACATCCGCCCTGGCCCAGAAGCTGAGCGTACATGTCTGCGCCGCCAGGGTCCGGACGTTCTCGATACGCTGGAAGGGGAACAGCTCCGTCGCCGTTCCGGCCGATGTCTGGTCCCAGCGGTAGAAGAATTCCGGTTCCCCGGGCACATCCGTCTGACCGGGCGCGAAGGATTCCTGACTGATCGTCAGGGCGATGCCGGCCGGTGACAGGGAACCGGTACCCCACCGGTCCAGGGTCTCGCTAGGGTCCGTGGGTGGTGTCGGAAAGCTGGTCCCGCGCTGCGCGATGCGAAAGTCGCCATTCATGATGCGGTTTCGAAAGCCGGCCAGGGGGCCGCCATTTAACCCATCGACAGACACATCGTCCATGGTGCCGCCGCTGATCATGGCGCCGGACAACCCGTCGTCGGGAATTTCGGCAATGTCCGAGAGCAGGCCGACAAACCCGATGAAGGTCACTTCGATATTATCGCTTCCTGCGGGCGGCGCCTCCGAGAAGGTCAGCGCCGTACCGGATGCCGTATAGCTTCCCGTGTGCTGCTTTATCCCATCGATCGTGACAGTGATCGACGTACTGTTCAGGACCGCCCGGTCGAGGACAAAGCCCGTCGTCACGCCGTCACCGGACAGGGTCTGTACCGGAACGGCCGTATTGATCGCGTATTGCACTTCCTGCTGTACCGCAGCGAGGCTGGCCGATGCGGATGCCGCGCTGGCCGCCGCCGACGATGCGCTGCCGGCGGCAAGTGTCGCGGCTTCCGATGACGTGCTGCCGACGGTCGGCAGGCCCGTTTCGTCGAACGCCAGGACCTTGCCCGCCCGGTCCGAAGCGCTCGGCAATGTCAGCGTTGCCTCCAGGTCGTAGAGCGATTTGTGCAGACTGTCCGCAACGAGCATTTCCGCCTGCTGCAGCAGCATCGCCATCCGGTCCAGTTCCTCGTTGATAACGGCAGCACGGAAATCGCCGGCTTCCTGGAAATCGGTCTCGCGCGCAAAGGCCATGTCGCGATACATCGTCACCCTTGTATCCGCGGGCGGGGGCAGTTCGAATATCACATCGCCACCGCTGCTGGCGCCGATCCCGGTAACACTGTTCGCGCCGGCCGTTTCGTTATCGTCGAAAACGACGACCAGGTCCGCCTGGTCGATGATCGGGAACGGATAGGGAAATACCGTCTGCACCCCGTCCGCCACATATTGCACCCGGGGACGCACATCACTGATGATGAGTTCCGCCATCATTCTTGTCCTTTCGGCTTGGGTTTCTCCTTGCCCAGCCAGCCCGGGCCGTACTGCTCCAGTCCGTACATGGCCCGGCCAAACAGATAGTCGGCGGGCTCCAGCAGGTTTTTCCGGCGCTGACTGGCATTGGCCTGCCGCAGCCCC
>CAXBEC010000784.1:0-1601 GCA_963974145.1 uncultured Alphaproteobacteria bacterium
ATCCGCCGCCACGAAGATATCGCCGCCGTTTACGGCGCCGTAAACCGCCCGGAGGCGCGCCGCAACATCCGGTGTCTGTCCGGCGACGACCTTGGTGATGGTATCGATCCGGTGGGCGCGGTCGCCGGGGTTGATCCGCTCCGGCGAATAGCCGAGAAAGAATTCCCGACCGCATTCCAGTCCCGAGGCGGCGGCCAGCGCCGGGCCGCAAATATCCTCTGTCACACCGGGATAGACCGTGCTTTCAAAAACGACGATAGCGCCGGACGCCATGACCCGACCAACGATTCCGGCGGCCGATTCAAGCGCGCCGAGATCCGGCTGTTTGGCATCGTCCACCGGGGTCGGCACGGCGACGATATAGATATCGCGACCACGGATCCCCGCTTCGTCGCTGGTATACGCAAGGGACGAATCACCCAGCGTCGGCGAATCAATTTCGCCGGTACGGTCATTTCCGGCCCGTAATGCCTCGATTCGCGCCGTATCGACATCGAATCCGACAGTGTCGAAATGACGCGCCAGGGCGACCGCAAGCGGCAGGCCGACATATCCGAGGCCAATCACGGCAAGTGTAGGGTTTTCCGGCATTTCCGGGGCTTTCCAAGGGCGCCTGCGACCATGCGAAGCGGGTCCTGACTAGCCTCTCGACAGCCGATCTGTCAACCGTGCAAGTGATTGACTCTTCGGGTGTTCACGGATTGAACCTTGACGTTCACAATCTGAACGCAGTACGTTCGCGGCGTGAACACAACCCTGATTACGGACCGGTTTATGGCACCCAAGGGAACAGCCGACAGCGCGCAGGACGGCGATACGGAAATTACGCTCGGCCTGCTGAACGCGGTTCAGGAAAACAGTGCCGTAACGCAGCGCTCGATGGCCAGCGAACTGGGTATCGCACTGGGTCTGGCCAATACCTATCTCAAACGCTGTGTGCGCAAGGGGCTGATCAAGGTCAGCCAGATTCCACCGAACCGCTACGCCTATTACCTGACGCCGAAAGGCTTCAGTGAGAAATCGCGCCTGACGACGGAATACCTGTCATCGTCCTTCACCTTCTTCCGCCGGGCGCGCGGGCAATGCGGCGACCTGCTGGAATACTGCGCCGCCCGGAACTGGCACCGGATCGCCCTGGCGGGTACCAGCGAACTGGCGGAAATCGCGACGCTCTGCGCCATCGAACGCAATATCCGGCTGACCGGCCTGATCGATACCGGCCAGATTGACGCCCGGGGACGGAAAGGCGAACCGGTGCCGACGGAATTCGCCGGGCTGCCGGTCGTAACCCTGACCCGGAAGTTTCCGGACCTTGATGCCATCATCGTGACGGACCTGCAGATACCGCAGGCGGTTTTCGATACACTGGCGGCGGAATTTCCGGCCGAACACATCCTCACCCCGCCCCTGCTGCGCATTCCGCGTGAAGCGCCCTCAGCGGAGAGCGCATCATGAAGCGCTGGTATGTGGCCTATACCCGTACCGGGATGGAGCGTCTGGCGCAGGGACACCTGGAGCGTCAGGGGTTTACGACCTATCTGCCGCGCCGCCGCAAAGAACGGCGCCACGCGCGGCGGATCGATTCAATCCTCGTGCCGCTT
>CAXBEC010000785.1:0-1593 GCA_963974145.1 uncultured Alphaproteobacteria bacterium
TCTTCATTCATACCGTAGCGCGGTTGGGCGGTATCCGTCATCCCCGGCGCTATGGCGTTCACACGTATCCCATGCGGGGCCAGTTCCAGCGCCGCGGCGCGGGTCAGCCCGACAACGCCGCCCTTGCTGGAAACATAATGGACACCGCGCGGCGAACTCCGGAACGCCGCGCCGGATGTCAGGTTGATAATACCGCCTTTCCGGCCCGCGGCAACCATGCGCTTCGCGGCGGCCTGTGCACACAGGAAACTGCCTTTCAGGTTTACACCAATGACCGCATCCCACTCGGATTCGGCGAGGTCCAGAAAATCGGAACGCGGGAAAATCGCCGCATTATTGACCAGGAGATCGATCCCGCCCAGCCGGTCCGCCGCCGCCATGATGGTTTCCACGTCCGCTGGGCTGGAGACGTCGCCCTGCACGGCCTCCGCCTTGACACCCATGTCCCAGGCCTGTTTGGCGATTTCGGCAGCCGCGTCGGGATCGTCCAGCCAGTTGATGATGATATGCGCACCCTCCGCCGCCATGGCCAGCGCAATTGCCCGGCCAATGCCCTGTTGCGCGCCGGTAACAACCGCAACCCTGTCGGCCAGTTTCGCCATTGTGCCGGACCTCGCCTCATGGTTTGAAAAATTTGGTGCATCATCATTGTTCGACGGTGCACCATACCGTGTCAACGGGCAGTGGCATTCATCCGCCCGATCAGGTTGCGGGTCCCGTCGGCCAGCTGCCGGACCATACCTCCCGACCGAGAGCCGCAGCCTGTCCGCAATGATGGGCGCTGAAGTCCCGGTTGCCTTCTGCTTCCGCCGCTGCCCGAAGCGGCGCCATAGCTGCGAAGCCCATGGGGAAAGCGGGGGCGTCAGACGCCATTGGGCCCTGTTCCAGCATGACGCGATTGACGGTGCAGCGTGTCGGCCGTCCGGAAAATACATTTGTCAGCGCCGTAGTCTGTGTTCCCGCGTTCTGCAATGTTTCCCGGTACAGGGAGTTGACGGTGGCTTCAGCGGTAAACAGGAAGGCTGTCCCGACCTGAACGGCGGAAGCGCCCAGCGCGAGGGCCGCGACGATGCCGCGTTCGTCGGCAATGCCGCCCGCGGCAATCACCGGTATATCGACCGCATCAGCGATTTGCGGCACCAGGGCGAGCGTTCCCATCTGGGTGTCGATATCGCCGGTCAGGAACATGCCCCGATGCCCGCCCGCTTCATAACCCTGCGCGATGATGGCGTCGCATCCCTTGTCCGCAAGCCATTTCGCTTCCGCGACCGTTGTTGCTGTGCTGATGATTCTTGCACCGGTTCTCTTGATGCGGGTCACTAGGTCCGCCGGCGGCAGTCCGAAGTGAAAGCTGACGACAGCGGGCGTGTATTGCTCCAGAACGGCACAACGTGCCGTATCGAAGGGCTGAAACGGTCCCGCGGAAACACCTGCAGGCTGTTCGATGCCATGCTCCTGGAAATAGGGCGAAAGGTGTTTTTGCCAGCGGTCCGCCGATGGCCCCGTCATTCCCGGAGCCGGGTGAGCAAAAAAGTTCACATTCAGCGGTCTGGTGGTTTTCCCGAACGCCGCGGCGAGGGTATCGCGCAGGCT
>CAXBEC010000786.1:0-1590 GCA_963974145.1 uncultured Alphaproteobacteria bacterium
TTGCTGACCTTGCGGACGCCCAGTTCGGCGCAGCGTTCGTCGGTCAGGTTCTGGCTCCAGCCGATGACATCCATGCCGAATGCCTGGCCGAATTTCGCCATTCTGGCGCCCAGGTTACCCAGACCCAGACAGGACAGTGTCTTGCCTGCCATGGTCAGGCCCAGGTTGGGCTGCCACTGGCCGTTGCGCATCGACTGGTCGTCAAGCGCGATATTCTTCATCAGACCCATCACCAGCGCCCAGGCCAGTTCCGCCGCCGGGGCGCCGGCACCCGCCGCAGCACAAACATCAATGCCCCGCGCCCGCGCCGCCTTGCCGTCGATGGAGGCATTCCGCAGTCCCGTCGTGATGATCATCTTCAGTCCGTCGAGCCGGTTGATAATGCCGGCGGTGATCGGCGTACGCTCGCGCATGCAGACGATCACGTCGAACCCGGACAACCGGCTGACAATCGCATCCTCGCCAGTGATGGTGTCGTTGAAGACGGTAAGGTCGGCTTTCCCCTGTAGCGGACTCCAGTCCGCGACGGTAAGGGCAACATTCTGATAGTCGTCAAGTATCGCTACGCGCATGGCGCTCCCCCTCGTGATCTATTATTCTGGTTGTGTGTGAGAATAGGACAAGGCCAGAGTATCGGCCCGGTCTTCAGACCTGTAAATTCAGAAACGATCCGGCCGGCTGGCGCCGTTCCCCGGACCGTGCAGCGTCTTCCTGCCGTTCCTGCCGCGCTGTTTCCTGCTGCTCTGCGCGCGCCGCGGCTTCCGCTTCGCGTTGCCGTTCGGCACGGAGTTCCTGCTGCTGGCGCGTGACGTCATTTTCCGTATCGCGGGCTTCCTGCGCCTGCAGCAGTACGGGCTGGCGTTCTTCCTGCGGAATGCGGTTTGCGACAATGGCCTGAACGTCGTTTCGGGCAGCATCGACAACCTGTTCGCCGCGTATCAGTTGCAGGGGCTGCCCGTTGGCATCGGGACCGAACTTTGCGGTAAAGGCGACCCGTGTCAGTTCGGGCAGGGGTCTCGGCGTGTCTGCCGGGTCCTGCCGACGCCGGTCCGCTGCCGATTCTTCGTTTTCTGTTGCTGGTGTAATTCGGGTTGAATCGGGCTCACGTTCCGATGGACGACGCTGGTCCACGAAACTTAAACTCGCCTGAAGCGGATCAAATCCGACTGACTGAACCATGATTTAATATTAGGTCGCAAACGTTAAAATTGCAAGTTGCGGTGTTAACCTTTGGCCGTTATACGAGCGTCATTTACCATAACAATCCCGCATTACCGCGACGTTTCAAGTATTTGTAATAATCTTGCGATTTTCGGGTGTTTCCGAAATCCGGCAAGCGCGATGCCGGATGGCGGAAAATTCTGGCAATTGCCGGGAAATAGTATTAGCGACGGTACGAATTCAGCCATCTTCGAAGTTACGCAGTACAGCCCCGCCACGGGCGCGAGGACATATTCATGGGTATCGTATTCGCCATAATCGCAATGACGGGCATCGTCGCCGTTTCGAACTTCGCGGTGCAGTTTCCGCTGTCGGACTGGTGGACCTGGGGGACGCTGACCTATCCGGTCGCCTTCCTGATTACGGACC
>CAXBEC010000787.1:0-1590 GCA_963974145.1 uncultured Alphaproteobacteria bacterium
CATCCCGCGCCCATCGCCGCATCGAAGGCCGCCTTCGCCTCGGTCATGGTGCCCGCCTGGTTCGGTTTGACCAGTACCGAATTGCAGGCGCCCTGCGCGATCCCCCGGCGCACCCGGTCCGCATTCGTCACAAGGTAGTCATCACCGATAATCTGGATGCGGTGACCGACGGCATTCGTGAATGCCACCAGCCCCGCCTCGTCATCCTCGCCGAGCGGGTCTTCCACCGACACGATGGGATAACGGTCGACCCAGCCGACCAGCATTTCGGACAGTGCGTCGCTGTCCAGCGACCGGTCTTCCAGCCCGAGCCGGTATTGCCCTGCCTTGCCGAATTCAGAAGCGGCGATATCGAGCGAGATCGATACCTCGTCGCCCGGCGTCAGCCCGGCCGCCTCAATCGACCGGACCAGCATGTCGAGCGCATCTTCATTGTTGTCGAAGACAGGCCAGAACCCGCCTTCATCGGCAACGCCCTGCAACTTGCCCTGATCCGCCATCAGACGGCCCGCCGCCAGATAGACCCGGGCGGTCCAGTCGAGCGTCTGTTCGTAATCCGCCGCACCGGTGGCGATAACCATGAAATCCTGTACATCGACACGGCGGCCCGCATGCGCCCCGCCGCCGAAAATCTGGATTTCCGGCAGTGGCAGGGTGTGGGCCCGCATGCCACCCAGCCGGCGCCATAGCGGCACGCCGTCCGCCGCGGCCGCCGCATGCGCCACCGCCATGGAGGTCGCGACCGTGGCATTGCCGCCAAGCCGGGACTTGTTCGGCGTACCGTCCAGCGCGATCAGCACGGCGTCAACCGCATCCTGGTCACCGGCATCGGCGCCTTCCAGTGCCGCATCGATTTCGCCGTTCACCGCGGCCAGCGCGCGCCGCACATCATAACCGCCGAAACTGTCGCCCCCGTCGCGCAGGTCAACCGCCTCACCGCTGCCCATTGATGCGCCCGCCGGCGCGATCGCCCGTCCCGTCGCTCCATCCGCCAGGGTAACCGTGACTTCAACCGTCGGGCGGCCACGCGAATCCCAGACCCTGCGTCCTGTCACATCCATGATCGACATATCGTTCATTCCCGTAACACCTCCCGCCAGTAGGCGCGTATTTCACCGAGGCTTTCCATCGGACCATCCAGCATGGCCCGCGCCGCGTTTCGCACCGTGTTCCTGTCATCCTCATTAGTCAGGTATTCGACCGGCGACTTGCCATCGACCCGCGCCAGAAAAAGACCCGGCAGCAACCGCGCCGTGCGCGCGTCCAGTTCCACCGGATCCTCCCAATCGGCCCGCGCCAGATACCGCGCCGCCAGCACCCCGAAGGAATCGAGCAGCATCTCTGTGGAAGGCCGCGTCCACAGGCATTTGAGCAGCAGATGGTTGAGGCAGAAGGCCAGGTCGAAGGCAGGGTCGCCATACCACGCGCATTCCGCGTCGAGGAATACCGGCCCATCCGGCCCGATCAGGATATTCTTGGGGCTGACATCGCCATGCACCATCACATGCTTTGTTTCCGCCGTCACCTGGACCAGCCTTGCGAAATGATCCGCAAGGTCCGGATGGGCCTGGCCGGTCGCCACGAGATAGG
>CAXBEC010000788.1:0-1587 GCA_963974145.1 uncultured Alphaproteobacteria bacterium
TCTTGTATTTTTTACCCGAACCGCAGGTACAGGGATCGTTACGTCCGACTTTAACCACTTGTCGGGGTGTACCTTTCGGGTTCATCTAGCCGGTCCCGACCATCCATTTTCCGTCTTCACGCCGAAAATTCGCCCGTTCGTGATGAACGCGGTTCTCGCCGCCCATTTCAAAGCGCGCCGTGAACTCGACCGTTCCGCTGTCGTCGTCTTCGCCGCCGTCGGCAATTTCGCGTATTTCCAGTCCCTGCCAAGTCGTACGGGCGACCGTGTTCTCCGCTTCGATCTGGTCGAAGGTGTCGCGAATATCCATCGACATCGTGTGTGCAATATAATCCACATTGCCGAGTACATAGGCCGTATAGCGTGAACGCAACAACGCTTCGGCTGTGGGCGCAGGATTACCGTCGATGTAGGGGGCGCAGCACCTGTCAAGGTCCTGCCCAGAGCCGCAAGGGCACTGCGTCATTAGATCGCTGACCTTTCATTTCCGGAGGGCGATGCTGTAAAGCCTCGGGAAGTATACATTCAATACTTTACCGGTTCACTTCAAATGAAGATACAATCGAGGTTCCGCATCCATAGATAACCAACTTTAACTGCTGCCTCCGTTATCCCTGAATTCCAAAGTTTCCGATTTTAGGGTTTTTCCCAATACGCTGTCCTACCGCTGCATGAACAGCAAAGTGCCGAATGCGATGACGGCCAAGGAAGCGCCGATTTCCAGGCAGCGGCCAATTTTCTGCCGCCACCCTCCCGTGCGGACCAGAACCGAAAGCAGCTTTGCCCGCAAAAAGACGGCCAGCAGCGGAAATGCTGCGACGGTCGCGACCATGCCCAGGGCGAATGTTCCCGAAAGTACAAGGCCAGCGGCGACAATCCCGTTTGCGGCGGCATAGGTCATGACGAATGTCGTCAGCGGGCAGGGCACGATCCCTGTCACAAGGCCCAGTACCGGTCCGGAGTGCCGGGGTCCGTCGGGCGCGCGGCGGAGAGACCGCCACAGCAGCCACAGGCCGATTGCGACGATCAGCGCATAACTTGCCTGTTCCAGCAGCGGCGCCCGGCCCGCGCCGACGATGGTCCTTTGCAGGATGGCAACCCCGCCGAGGACAAGGACGATGGCTGAACCGACATGTGTCACGATCAGGACGATGCTGGACATAACGGCGCCGGACATGCGCCCGTCGCCGGCGTAATATGCGGCAAGCACGGATTTTCCGTGGCCGGGAAGCAACGCATGGAGCAGTCCGAAGCTGAACGCAGCGGCGATCAGGCCCGGATAGCTTTCCCAGCCCTGCGTCTGCAACGTCTTCAGCGCGTCGAGGACGCCGCCATACAGCCCGCGCTGAAGTTCATAGAGCGCGTTCATGACGGTTTCCGTATCACGTTTCGCAAGGGGTCAGCGCTTCCTGCCGGGCCAGTGTCCGTGATGATGATCGATCACGAAAGCATGATGGTGGTCCAGCGCCGAATGGCGGTGCGGATGCCGGTGCGGTTCCGGCCCTTCCCAGCCTTCATGCGCATGCTGGTGGTGCTCGTCATGGACATGCAGATGCTCGTGTTCCAGTGATTCATGATGATGTTCCA
>CAXBEC010000789.1:0-1583 GCA_963974145.1 uncultured Alphaproteobacteria bacterium
ATCGCCGCTTCGTCCAGCGGCAGATTCCTGTCGACCACGACCACCGTGCCACGATCCACCACCGCATATTCCGCCATGCAGGAAATGCCTGAATGATGCGACACCGGCGTCCCGTTCAGCGACAGTCGCCGGCCACCGCCGATCAGCCCGCCCGACGCCTTGGCTTTGGCCGATACCTCGCACAGTGCCGAACGCCCTTCGAGACAGCGGCGGCAGCGGCCGCAACTGGTCCGGAACTGGAACACAACATGGTCGCCGACCTGAACGTCGTTAACGCCCGCGCCGACCTCGACCACTTCACCCGCCCCTTCATGCCCCAGCACCATCGGCAGAACGCGCGGCGTGTGTCCGTTGATGATCGAAAGGTCGGAATGACAAAGCCCCGCGCCGCCGATCCGGCACAGAACCTCACCGGCCTTTGGCGGGTCGAGCTCGACCTCCTCCACGCGCAGCGGGCGGCTCTCGGCATAGGGCGCGGCAAGGCCCCCTTCATACAACACGACGGCTTTCATTTTCATGGGCAGGGTCCGGGAAAAATTTACGAAACGGTCCGCATGATGCCGCCCCGTCCCATCGCTGGCAAGGCTGCGGGATTAATCGCCCGCGGCGCTCATCCCGGCGATATACCCCCATGTCAGGCAAGGTCCCAAGGTTGTCCCCGCGCCAACACCTGTCGAGCCGAAAGAATTCGCCATCACGTTTCCAGCCGCATAAAGCCCCTCGATTGCGGTCCCGTCCTCACGCAATACCTGCGCCTTCTCGTTGGTGCGCGGGCCGCCCTTCGTGCCGAGGAAGCTTGCCTTGAAGGGCATGGCATAGAATGGCGGCTTCTCGATCGTCCCCAGGGTCGGACTCGGCGTGTGGGAGGGGTCGCCGCCGCGGTTGCGGTCCCAGATCGTGTCGCCGCGGCCGAAATCCGCGTCGCGGCCAATGCGGGCGAATTCGCTGAACCGCCGCGCCGACTCTTCCAGCCCGGCCGGATTCACATCGATCATCGCCGCCAGTTCTGCCAGGCTATCCGCCCGGAAGTGATTGCCCGGCACCGATTTGTTCGGCAGCGCGTGGGGATACTTGGCGGCGAACTGGCCATCGTAAATGCGCCAGGCCGGCAAGTGCAGATGCTCGCCGGTTTGGGGGTCCCGTTCGGCAAAGGCAAGCCCGATATTCATCTGTTTTTCATTGACGAAGCGGGCGCCATGGCGATTCACGATCATCGAATGCGGCAGGAAATAATCCGCCGCCGGCTGCCCCTGGATTCGCCCTTCATAGGTGACCGGCGTCGTGCCCATGATCAGCGCCTGATCCATCCGGTCCAGTTGCGCACCGGCTTCGGCCGCCATGCGCTGCCCGTCGCCGGTATTGGTCGACGGGCTGGCGGTCCATTCAACGGGGCCGGGGAAATGTTCCGCCATCATCTCCGCATTCCATTCGAAGCCGCCGCTGGCGAGAATAACCGCATCTGCCGCAAGAGTGACCGTTTCGCCTTCGTGCACCACCTCAATGCCGGTGACCGACCCGGCTTCCTGCACCAGCTTCTGGGCCGCCGCCTCCGTCCAGACCGTCACCCCATGGTCGAGGCAACC
>CAXBEC010000790.1:0-1582 GCA_963974145.1 uncultured Alphaproteobacteria bacterium
ATTCGGGCGCCAGAAGGGCATCATACAGGGATTGCGTCATCATGGGCTGAAACCTAACCGCTCCTGAGCCTGACGAAAATGGGTATCACTACCCGTTCAATCCGCCGGACAATGCCGGTAAGGTGGTTTCATCAACACCGCCTGTGGGCGCGACACGACGGAAAGGAAAAGGCATGGCCGGACGGGAAACACTGAAGACTTTCACAGCGCGGAAAGCCGCCGGGGCGCTGCTGGCGCTGTCCGTCCTGGCAGCGCCGGCCGCCCCCGCTTCGGCACAGAACCTGCTTGATATCCTCGGCGGTGCCGCCGGCAGCGCTGGCGCCCCGCAGATCCCGGCCTTCCTGCCCGACAAATACAGCGTGCCGGAAACCCAGCCGCTGCCCATTGACGGGGTCTGGATGGTATCGACCATCGGCAAGCGGATCCGCATCGAAAACGGCCGCGCCTATGCGGTCGACCCCTGGCTGCACCTCTTCGTCCTCAAAATTCAGCCGGACATGGTCGTATTGCAAAATTTCCGGCGCGCCGGAGCCGCCGGCCAATTCATCGCCGACGACCTGCCCCTGCAGGGACCCGCCTCCTTTCAGCTGCAACCGAACGGCAATATAAAGGTCACCGTGCAGGGCGCGCTGGGCCCGGTCGGCTATGACCTGATCAAGCGCGAGGCCACCTTTCCGGACGCGCTCGGCACGGAAATCGCCGCCATGTCCGGAAACAGCTATACGCCGCCGCCGACCGTTCAACCGTCACCCCCGCCCGGATACGGCGCACCACCGCCGACCTATACGCCGCCGCCCGCATACGGCGCGCCGCCGCCCGCCTATACCCCGGCGCCGCCGCCTGTCGCGGGCCCCCCGCCTTCCCCGGCGCCCGGCGGTGGCAACCCGCTGGCCGATTGCCGCAATTACGGTATTAACCCGGCAACGGGTGACGTCATCTGCGCGGACTAACCGGCGGGATCACCGTCCCGGTTAGGCACGAGGTCAAACGACACGGTCAGTCGTTCTCCCTCGCGCCGGATGGGAATCGTGTGGTGATACAGGGACGAGGGAAACAGGACGATCTCACCGCGCTGCGGCCGGTGCAGCAGGCGCGGATAGTCCTGGTTGATGAAGGGATAATTGTCCCCGTGCTGGCCGAAAACGATCGCCCCTTCATCCGGGTCGTCTGATTCGACCAGGTCGACATAGATGACCCCGCTCAGCCAGCCGGACGAATGAATATGCGGGGTCTGGTGACCACCCCGCTGCAAGCGCACCGACCAGCCGGTAATCGCCGGTTTCTCGGGCCAGGCTTCCGTGAACAGACAGCCCGCATCCCCTATACGGGACCGGTAGGCCGCGATTTCCGCCTCGATAATTTTTTCCAGCCGGGCGATGGACGGCTTCTTCTGCCGGAACAGGTTGCCGTTCGTCTGATAGCCCTGTCGGGTTGTTCGGGCCAGCGGTTCCCACACCGTGGGCAGGCTTTGCAGATCCTCGGACAATTCATCCAGGAAAGTTTCCGCGTCTTCTACATGGTCCGCAATATGGCGGGGACTGACAAAATCGAGTGGCGCCGGACAGAACGGATGGCGGTTGGG
>CAXBEC010000791.1:0-1582 GCA_963974145.1 uncultured Alphaproteobacteria bacterium
ACAATGATCGCCGCGCCGCCATCGGATATCAGACAACAGTCCAGCAGCCGCAGCGGCGAACTGATGACCCGCGCATTGGCCACGTCCTCCATGGTGATCGGTTTGGTCATATGCGCATCGGGGTGCATGGCCGCATGCTTGCGGTGGGTCACCGCCAGCGCCGCCAGATGTTCCAGCGTCGCGCCGGTTTCATGCATGTAGCGTTGCGCCACCAGCGCATAGGCGGACGGCACCGAAATCCCGTAGGGTACCTCGAATTGCGGATGGCCGAATTGCGACAGCGCGGCGACGGCCGCATCGCGGGTCATCCCGGTCAACCGGTTGTCGCCGGTCACGCAAAGCACGTGCCGGCACATGCCGGACTTCACCAGCGCCGCGGCCTGCATGACCATCATCGACCCCGTCGCCCCGCCGGCATGCAGCCCGGCGTTGAAGTTGGGGTCCACTCCCAGATACTCGCAGAAGGCGGAACTCAGCATCGGGTAGGTTTCGGTCAGCGCATAGGCGCAGAGCACCCCGTCGATATCGCCGCGGTCCAGCCCCGCATCGGCCAGCGCGCCCAGCGCTGCTTCGGTATGCAGCGACATGCAGGTGCTGCCGGGGACTTCGCCGACCTTGGTATTGTGAACACCGGTAATGGCGGCGTGCCTGGTCATTCGCTGCCCGCTTTCTTTTCCATCTGGTTCCAGTCGAAGGGAAGCGGTTCCTTGGCGATGAATTTCCGGGTCGCCTCCTTGTGGTAGTCGGAATGCATGGCCACGCCCTGGGCGAAGGATTCCAGCTCACCCAGCGCTTTCTGGTCCATATGGAAGGCGTTGTTCAGGATGTTCTTGGACATGCCGATAGCTTCGCGCGAGGAATGGCGGAAGCGGCCGGCGAAATCCAGCGCCCGTGCCTGCAGCGCATCCGGTTCGCAGATTTCCTTCACGATCCCCAGTTCCTTCGCCTCCGCGGCATCGAAGGTGCGGGCGGTGATGATCAGGTCCTTGGCCGCCTGCAGGCCGACGATGCGCGGCAGCAGGAAGAACCCGCCCGCATCCGGCACCAGCCCGATCCGCCCGAACACGGCGCAGAAGCGCGTGCGCGGTGTCGCCAGCACGAAATCCGCCGCCAGCGCCAGGTTCAGCCCGGCGCCAAAGGCCGGCCCGTCGACCGCGGCGATCACCGGCAGTTCCAGGTTGACCAGTTCCGGCAGCCAGACATGGATATTCTGGATCCGCTTGCGGGCGTTCTGGACCGTGCTGCGCTGGCTGGTCATGCCCTTGATGTCGCCGCCGGCGCAGAAGGCGCCGCCCGCCCCCGTGATGATGGCGGCCTTCAGTTCCGGGTCGTTGCGCATGACCATGACGGCGTCGGCCAGTTCCTCGCGCATCTGGATGTCCAGCGCGTTGCGCGCCGCCGGGCGGTTCAGGGTCACCGTGGCGATTTCGTCCCGGACCTCGTATTTGATCGCTTCATAGGGCATGGCGGAAATTCCGATGTTGTGTGCCGGTAGGGGCTGGGGAATAGTGTCGGCTGCGATTGAAACCGAAGTGTAGAGGATCGACATGGCCAACGGAAAGATGCTGGACGGAAAAGTTGC
>CAXBEC010000792.1:0-1566 GCA_963974145.1 uncultured Alphaproteobacteria bacterium
GACAGCAGCGAACTGCGCGCCGCCGCATCCATGTCATTGGGCCAGCAATGGCCCGGATACATCATCACCTCGAACTCGGTGCAGCCGCGATCCGCCCAGCGGTTCATGCATTCCTCAATGCTGTAACCCAGCGTGTAGCTGTAGGTGTTCACGGCATAGGGCAACTGGTTCACGGCGGCATCCTCCTTCGTTTGCGGGTGTACTCAGCCCGGCTTGTAGTTGATGTTCTGCGGGAACATGTTGCGGTTGGATTCTTCGTCCTGCTCCGTCTTGAAGGCGTGGTGATCCTTCAGCGCCAGCGCCTTTGCCGCCGCCGGGCGGCCGCTGATCTCGTCGACCAGCCGCTTCAGATGCGGCAGCCCGCCCCAGGCCTCCTCATCCAGGACAACCGGCAACAGCCGCGCCCAGCCCCAGGCCGCCATGTCGATGATGGTATAGGTATCGCCCATCAGGTATTTGCGGCTTGCCAGCCGGTCGTCGAGGATCTTGTAATGGCGCTGCGCCTCGAAGCGGTAGCGGTTGACCGCATAGGGCAGCTTTTCCGGCGCATAGCGCTGGAAATGCACCGATTGCCCGGAATAGGGCCCGATACCGGTGGCGATGAACATCAGCCAGGACAGCAACTGGCCGCGGTTTTCCGGCGTGTCGGCGGGCATGAACTGGCCGGTCTTTTCGCCCAGATAGAGCAGGATAGCGTTGCTGTCGAAGATCGTGACATCGCCATCGGTCAGGCTCGGCGCCTTGGCGTTCGGGTTGATCGCCAGGTATTCCGGCGTGAACTGCTCGCCCTTGCGGGTATCGACCGGCACCGGCTCGTATTCCAGCCCGGCCTCTTCGAGGAACAGGGCCACCTTGGTCGGGTTCGGCCCCAGATTGTAATAGAATTTCAGCATGTCCTGTCTCCCATTGGCACGTAGGTCCATTGGTTAACAGCTTAGGCGCGCGCGCCTGTTCAGCGCCAGCGGATTTCAGGGGGGTGCCTTGCATCGTCGCGCGGGACGGTTCTAAGATTACCGGGCCAAATCAGAGGGAGGCTGTCCATATGTCCATTTCCATTCGCCGGCTGACGCCGCATATCGGTGGCGAAGTCACCGGGATCGATATCCGCCAGCCCGTATCACCCGAGGACGCCGCCGCCATTCATGACGGCATGGATGAATACGCGGTTCTGGTTTTCCGCGAACAGCCGATGAGCGGCGACCAGCAACTCGCCTTTACCGAGGCCCTGGGTACGCTGGAGCGATCCGGCGGGACCAACCTGAAGAAGCCGGAGGAATACCGCCTGCCGACGACCTTTGCCGATGTCTCCAACCTGGACATCGATGAAAAGCCGATGGCGCGGGACGACCGGCGGCGGCTGTTTGCCATCGGCAACCAGCTCTGGCATTCCGACTCCTCCTTCAAGGTCACGCCGGCGAAATATTCGCTGCTACACGCGATCAGCCTGCCGTCGAAGGGCGGCAACACCGAATTCGCCAGCATGGTTGCCGCCTGGGACAGCATGGATGACGATCTCAAGGCGGAATGCGAGGGGCTGGTCTGCGAGCATTCGCAGATGTTCTCGCG
>CAXBEC010000793.1:0-1564 GCA_963974145.1 uncultured Alphaproteobacteria bacterium
CAGTACGGCAGGCCGGGGCCATTGGGGTCGCCGGTAGCCGCGAAATTCGTCCAGTAGCCGATCATGACCTCGGACAGTTTTTGCTCTGCCGCGTTCGGATAGGGGCCGAACTGGCCGCATTTGACGCCGCTGCCGAAGATATAGGGGATCTCCGCACCGTGATGCGCGCCCATTTTCCGGCCCCCGCGCCAGGGCGGCACATGGGTGAAGAAATAGGACCAGTTGGCAATGCCGGCCTGCGACAGCAGCCGCGCATGGCTGCGCGCCGGCAGGGCCATGCGCTGGTCGGTCGACAGGTCCGCGATGGCGGCCGACGCGTCCGCATCCGTCGCGGCAGGGTATTGGTCGAAGATCGCGGTGGCTTCGTCGCCGAATTTTTCGCTCAGAAAAGACCGGTATTTTTCCACTGTGTCGAAGCGGCCGGCATCCATCTGGGTGAACATCGTGCCTTCATCGGCATTTACCCCGGTGATCATCGGCACCTGGTGAATCTTCCCGTCGGCATAGAGCCGTCGCGGATCATCGGGAATGACCCAGCCATCGACGATGGGGTTGTTGTTCAGGGCGACGGCGTCGCACAATTCCTGCCAGGGTTTTGCCCGCAGCGCCGCCAGCGGGTCCGACGCTGTGTCGCAGCCCAACTTCGCCGCGATCTCCATTCCCATTGCCTCGCGTTCCGCCAACGGGAGGCTGACA
Source organism: uncultured Alphaproteobacteria bacterium (assembly GCA_963974145.1). Taxonomy (GTDB): domain Bacteria; phylum Pseudomonadota; class Alphaproteobacteria; order UBA8366; genus MarineAlpha4-Bin1. The sequence continues at coordinate 697 of CAXBEC010000793.1, forward strand.
TCGCGCAACGCACCGCTCTGGCAGATGCCGCGATCGAACAGTCCTTCGGCCAGCGGCGACGCCAGCAGCACGGCGACACTGCGGCTGCCCGCCGACTCGCCGAACACGGTCACGTTCCCGGCGTCGCCACCAAACGCGGCAATGTTTTTCCGCACCCAGCGCAGCGCCGCGACCTGATCCATCAGCGCATAATTGCCGGATGCATTATGCCCGGACGCCGCCGTCAGTGCCGGATGGGCGAAGCTGCCCAGCACGTTGAGCCGGTAGTTGAAGCTGACCACGATCACCCCGGCCTTCGACAGGTTGACCGCGTTGTACATCTGATTGTCCGGCGCCCCGACCCGGAAGGCCCCGCCATGGATCCAGACCATCACCGGCAGTTTCTCACCCGCCGCCTGCGCCGGGGTCCAGACATTCAGGTACAGGCAATCCTCGGACAGCACCGCGCCCTTCGGCGGGCCGAACATCGCCAGGTCGTCGCCTATGGGCTGCAGGCAATCCGCCGAATATGCCGTCGCGTCGCGCACCCCTTCCCAGTCCGGCGCCGGAACCGGCGGCCGCCAGCGCCGCGCGCCGACCGGTGGCGCTGCGAAGGGGATATTCCTGAAGGTCGAGACACTGTCGTCTTCGGGCGCGGCGCATCCAGCCAGCAGCCCGGTGTTGACCCGCAGCGGACCCTGCGCGTGCAGGGGCGCATCCGTCACCTTTTCAACCATGATCCATCCTCTTTTTTACCGGCGGCGGAACCAGGCCCGTTCCGGTTCGCGCGCCGCCGCGTCGATCAATCCGGCGAGGTCTTCTGGCGGCATCGCATTGGGTTCGCCCTCGCCGCGCGCCAGACTGTTGGCGAGCCGCTGCATTACCAGAT
>CAXBEC010000794.1:0-1559 GCA_963974145.1 uncultured Alphaproteobacteria bacterium
CCGCCAGCCGGTTCTGGCATTTCCGCTACTGGCTGCATATCGGCGGGTTTGGCGGCGTGCCGGTTCAGATCCTGTGGCTCGTCCTTTCGCTCATGCCGCTGGGTTTCGTCATATCGGGGATCTGGTTATGGCGCAATCGAAGGCGGGACCGTCAACGCGCCTTCCCCTAATCCGTGCGGCGGATGACCGTGTCGGGCCGGGCGAGGAGTGCCGGGTTCAGTTCGGCGCCCAGCCCGGGCTTTGACTCCGGGAACACATAGCCGTTCTCGATGCGCGGCAGTTCGGTCAGGATGTCGCGGTAGAAGCCCCGCGTATAGGCGCGCACCGATTCCATGATCAGCGCGTTCGGCGCCGCGAACAGCAGGTGCAGGTTGGTCCAGAACCCGACCGGGCCGGCGCAGTCATGGAACGCAACCGGCCGGTCAAACGCTTCCGCCAGCGCCGCGATCCGCCGACCCGCCGTCACCCCGCCCAGCCAGACGAGGTCGGAGCTCACCACATCCACCGCGCCGCGCTGCAGCGCTTCGCGGCACCAGCGCACGGAGCCGAGGTTTTCCGACGCGGTGACCCGCGCATTGACCGCATCGCGGTAGCGCGCCAGGTCGTCGAAATTCGCCGTGTCGATAGGATCCTCCAGCCAGTACAGGCCGAGATCGTCCACCGCCCGGGCGATCTGCAGCGCCGCCGGCAGGTGCCACAGGGAATGCAGTTCCAGCATGATATCCATGCGGCTGCCGACCGCGTCGCGAATCGCGCGCAGCTTCGCCACGCCGGTTTCCAGCCCTTCCGGCGCGATATGATGGCCGCGCGATTCCATGGCATAGGCGTCGAACGGCCAGACCTTCATGGCCGTGATGCCGTCCGCCAGCAGGGATTCGGCCAGCGCGCCCGGATCCGCATGCTGCGCCGCCAGGTCGTCCAGCGCGCCGACCGGCGCCGGCGCGTCGCCCGGGCCGAACTGGTGACTGTTAATATCGGCCCGCGCCTGCTTGTTATAGCCGTCCGAGGCGCAGGTATTGTAGACGCGCAGCCGGTCGTGACAGGTCCCGCCGAGCAGTTCGTGCAAGGGCACGCCCAGCGCCTTGGCCTTGATGTCCCACAGCGCCAGGTCCGCCGCGCTGTTGCCGCGATATTCGATCGAGCGGGAAGGATAGCCGAAGAAATGGTTGCCGACCCGGTTGACCAGCGCATCCGCATGGCGCTCCACCTGGCGCGGGTCCTTGCCGATCAGATAGGGCGCCACGGTTTCGTGCAGGTAGGTGACGACCGCATCCGAATTTCGAAACGTTTCCCCCAGCCCGACAATGCCGGCATCGGTATGCAGATGCACCCAGACAAGGTTGCTGAATTCCGCAACATGGACGGTTTCGAGCGCGGTAATTTTCATGATGGTCGTTCCATTTTGTTTGCTGACATGGCCCGGCGTTGTGGCGGCAGGGGAAAGACGACCCGGACATTTGGCATATGCCCGGTATGTGTGCCCCCCTGACCGGGCGCGGGACACGCTAGCACACCATAAGCGGCGGTTCGAACCCCCTTCCCCCGCAATCCGGGCAATC
>CAXBEC010000795.1:0-1558 GCA_963974145.1 uncultured Alphaproteobacteria bacterium
TACCGAACACGGCGCCCATATCGCCATCATCACCATCGACAACCAGCCGCGCCGCAACGCGATGACGCGGGAGATGATCGGTGACATGGCCCGGCTGTGGGACCGGCTGGAAACCTCGCACCATCGCTGCATTATCCTCACAGGCGCCGGTGACCGCGCCTTCAGTTCCGGGGCGGATCTGGGCGGCGACCTGAGTGCATCGCCGGAACTGGCGCGGACGATCAATCGCGGCTTGCTGAAGACCCATGCCTATCCCAAGCCCATCATCGCGGCGGTGAACGGCGATTGCGTCGCCGGCGGGCTGGAACTGATGCTCTCCACCGACATCCGCGCCGCAGCGCCGAACGCCCGGTTCGGACTGCCCGAGGTGAAATGGTCGATCTACCCGTTTGGCGGATCGACGACGAAGCTGGTGCAGCAGGTCGGCTATGTCCACGCCATGGATATGCTGCTGTCCGCCGAGTTGATCCCCTCCGAGAAAGCGGCGGCGCTCGGGCTGGTCAACCGGGTCGTCGCGGCAAGCGAATTGATGGACTGGGCCATCGCCAAGGCGGAAACCATCGCCGCCAACAGCCCGTCGGCCGTTCAGGCGGTGAAGCGGCAGATCAGTGCGACCATTGCCGATCACGTCATGTCGCGCGAGGCGATGGACCAGGAACTGGGCGACAGCGTCCGCGGCGGGCCGCATTTCGACGAAGGCGTGAAAGCCTTCCTGGAAAAGCGCCAGCCGGACTACGAATAAAAATCAGCCATCGCGGAAGAAATCCGCCAGCCGGTTCTTCTGCAGCTTGCCGGTCGAGGTCAGCGGCAGGTCTGCCGCCGCCACGAAGCGGTAATGCCGCGGTACCTTGTACGCGGCCAGCGATTCCCGGCAGAAGGCGATCAGCGCCTCCGGTTCCAGTGTGGCGCCGTTGGCCGGCACGATGACCGCCGCCACCGCCTCGTCCAGCCGCACATCGGGAATCCCGGTGACCCAGGCCTGGTCGATACCCTGATAGCGGACCAGCACCTTTTCCACCTCGGCCGGCGCGACATTGATCCCGCCGGTCTTCACCAGTTCCTTCAGCCGGCCGTGAAAGGTCAGGTAGCGTTCCTCGTCCAGCACACCCAGATCACCGCTGTGCAGCCATCCATCCGCGTCGAATACTTCCGCCGTCCGCGCCGGATCGTTCAGGTAACCGGGCGTCACATTGCCCCGGATCACGATTTCGCCGCGCGCGCCGGCCGGCAGGACCGCCCCGGTTTCCGGGTCAACGATGCGGATTTCCTGCCCCTCCAGCGCCTTGCCTGAACAGCGCAGGCGGCGTTCCAGCGGGTCGCGGCAGTCGATGACCGCCGAATTGCCATAGGCTTCGGTCAGCCCGTAGACATTGCAGATTTCATGCACGCCAAGATCGACGATCCGCTGGATCTGTTCCGGGGTGCCGATCGTGGCGCCCGTGCGCAGGGAAGTGAGATCCCGAGTCATCCGGTCGGGATGCACTTCCATGGCCAGCGCCATGTTCGGCAGACCATAGAATACCGTGCAGCGTTCCTGCTCGATCAGGCGCAGCGCCTC
>CAXBEC010000796.1:0-1553 GCA_963974145.1 uncultured Alphaproteobacteria bacterium
ATTGAGCACCGTATTGTATGAAGGCTCGCCGCTGTCCAGCGATCCGCAGGCGCTGAGCAGGGTGGCGGCGAAACAGAGAGTCAGAAATTTGCGTATCTTCATGGCGGAGGGATCAAAGCATATTTCCCCCGGCTTCGCCAAAGCGTAAACTGCGAATGTTCCCGATGGAGTGGATATTATGACCCCTGAGATTATCGCCACCGCCTGTCCGCATGACTGCCCCTCGACCTGCGCGCTGGAGGTCGAGCGCCTGGACGGCAACCGGATCGGCCGGGTGCGCGGTGCGAAGGATAACAGCTACACCGACGGCGTGATCTGCGCCAAGGTCGCGCGCTATGCCGAACGGGTGCATCACCCGGACCGGCTGACCCAACCGCTGCGCCGGGTGGGCGAGAAGGGCGTCGGCCTTGCGGCCTTCGAGCCAATCTCCTGGGACGAGGCGCTGGATATCACGGCGGCGGCGTTCCGGCGGGTGGCGGATCGCGATGGCGGCGAAGCGGTGTTCCCCTATCATTACGCGGGCACGATGGGGCTGGTGAGCCGCGACGGGCTGGACCGGTTCCGCCATGCGCTGCGCTATTCGCGGCAGAAAAGCACGATCTGCAACACGATTGCAGATGCGGGATGGTTCGCCGGCGTTGGCGTCAAATACGGCGTCGATTCGCGCGAGATGGCGGAAAGCGACCTGATCGTGATCTGGGGCGGCAATCCGGTCTCGACCCAGGTCAATGTGATGACCCATGTGGCCAAGGCGCGCAAGAACCGGGGCGCGAAGCTGGTTGTCGTCGATCCCTACCGGACGCCGACGGCCGAAGCCGCCGATATCCATGTCATGCCCCGGCCCGGCACCGATGGCGCGCTGGTCGCGGCGCTGATCAATGTGTTCTTCCGCGATGGCCATGCGGACTGGGACTATATGCGCGAATTCACCGATGGAAATCACCGGACTAACGGTCGCGGAAATCGAGGCCTTCGCAAAGCTGTATGGCGAAACCGACCGTGCCTATATCCGCGTCGGCTACGGCTTCACGCGCTCGCGCAACGGCGCGGCCAACATGCATGCGGTGACCTGCCTGCCCGGCGTGACCGGCAAGTGGAAGCACCGCGGTGGCGGCGCCCTCTATGCCAATGCCGGGCTGTACGGGTTCGACATGACGTTGATCATGGGGCTGGACGCGCGCGACACCGCGATCCGGCAGCTGGACCAGTCGCGGCTGGGACCGATCCTTGTCGGCGAGGCGGATGCGCTGGAAGGCGGTCCGCCGGTCGGCGCGATGCTCATCCAGAACACCAACCCGATGGTGGTCTGCCCGGAATCCGCCAAGGTACATGAAGGATTCCGCCGCGATGATTTGTTCGTCTGCGTGCATGAACAGTTCATGACCGAAACGGCGACCATGGCCGATATCGTGCTGCCGGCGACGACCTTCCTGGAACATGAAGATTTGTATCAGGCCGGCGGCCATACGCATTTCTACGTCACCAAGCGGGTGATCGAGCCGCTGGGCGAGTGCCGGTCGAACCATGATGTGCTGTGCGGGCTGGCGAAGCGG
>CAXBEC010000797.1:0-1538 GCA_963974145.1 uncultured Alphaproteobacteria bacterium
GCTGTCGGTCTGGCCGATGAGCCAGAGGGACATGTCGATCCCGGCGGAGACGCCGGCGGAACTGACCACATTCCCGTCGCGCACGAACCGCATATCGTCCACAACCTCGGCGGCACCGCCACGTTCACGCAATGTGTCTACAAAGGCCCAATGCGTTGTTACCCGCTTGCCGCGCGCCGGGCCCGCTTCGATCAGCAACATGGAACCGGTGCAGACGCTGGTGACCCAGGTGCAGCCCGGTGCGACCTTGGCGATCCAGTCAATCACCGCCTTGTTGTCCACCTCCGTCCGGGTGCCCATGCCGCCGGGTACGAGGATGATATCCAGCGGCGGTGCGGTTTCGAAGCTGTTATCAGCTTCAATGCGCAGACCCTTGGCGCATCTCACCATGCCGCCATGCTCGGAAATCGTTACGACCTTGCCGCTGCCACGCACTTCGGCGGCCATGGTGAAGACTTCCCAGGGGCCGATCGCGTCGAGTTCTTCCAGCTTGTCGAATATCAGGATGCCGGTGGTGTAGGTCATTTTAAAAGGTTCCTTTAGAAAAAGTGGTTTTCGTTAAAGCTCAGTTCTGCAGCGCCGGGGCCCGGAAGCGGCGGCGATAGTCCTGCGGCGAAATACGAAAATGCCGCTGAAACGATTTTCGCAGGCGTTCGGCATTGCCGAATCCGGAATCATGGGCGATGGCCTCCAGCCGCGCGGTGGATTCCTCCAGCCGGCGGCGGCAGAAATCGAGCCGGGCGGTTTCCACGAACTTGGCGGGTGTCTGTCCCGTATGCTGGGTAAACAGGCGCGCAAAATTGCGCGGGCTCATGGCCGCGCGGTCCGCCAGGGCCGCAACGCTTAATTCGCTGCTCAGATTGTCAAAGATCCATTGTTGCAGGGCGCTGAAGGGGCTGTCTTCACCGCTTTGCGCTGCCAGGGTGGCGCTGAACTGCGACTGGCCGCCGGGACGCTTCAGATACATGACCTTGTCCCGGGCGATCTCCAGCGCGAGGGCGCGGCCGTAGTCTTCCTCGACCAGTGCCAGAGCAAGGTCCATGCCGGCCGTAACCCCGGCGGAACTGTATATATGGTCGTCCCGGACATGTATGGCGTCCGGCTCTACGTCAATGGCGGGGTAACGATGCGCCAGTTGCGCACAGTAACGCCAATGGGTTGTCGCCCGTCTGCCGTCGAGCACACCGGCTTCCGCCAGCAGAAAAGCCCCGGTGCAGACCGATGCGATGCGTCGTACACTGCCTGCCGCGCGGGCAATCCACTTGATCAGTTCGCGGTCACCCAGCGCCTGATGGGCACCATGGCCGCCAGCAATCAGCAATGTGTCGACGTCAGCGAGGTTGGCCTCTTCGAAGGTCTGGTCCGGGACGATTTTGATGCCGCAGGACGTGGTAACCGGTGCCATTTTCGCCGCCAGCAGCAAACGAGTAACCGCGGGCTGGCATACATAAGACTTTATTGCCTGCGCCATTGGTGAATTTACCATCGACTTGATAGCCCTTCAAATTGACCCAACGGGCACGTACGTCTACTGGTCC
>CAXBEC010000798.1:0-1535 GCA_963974145.1 uncultured Alphaproteobacteria bacterium
GACAGGCCATAGATCACGCCGCTTTCGATATTGGCCCGCGCCATATCCGGCTGCACCACGATGCCGCCATCGACCGCGACCCAGACCCTGTGCACCCGGATTTTCCCGGACTGGCGGTCCAGCGAAATTTCAACCACGCCCGCGCCCAGCGAACCGGACCGCTCCGATACCGACAGGCCGAGCGCGCGTCCTTCCGGACGTTTCTCTCCCCAGCGCGACATCGCCTCGACCCGGTCGAAGACGTCCTTCGCCTTCGGCGTCAGCGCCAGCCGCTCGCGGCGGAACGCCAGCGGGTCCTGCCCTTCCGCGGCGGCCATTTCGTCGACCATGCTTTCGATCGCGAACAGGTTGAACGGATGGGCCACCGCCCGCCAGTGTTTCAGGCGGATGCCATGCGAGGTGCCGCGCTGTTCCAGGTCAAGGCTGGGCACGCCGTAATAGCGCTCGATCTTCATGCCGGAGGTAATCAGCCCGCCGCCATCACCGATGACGCATTGCCGCCATGCCGAGACCTTCCCGTCGGCATCGAGCGCCGCTTCGACGCATTGCAGGGTCTGCGGGCGGAACATGCCGTAGGCGATATCTTCCTCACGCGTCCAGATCATCTTGACCGGCCTGCCGGTGGCGCGGGATACCAGCGCCGCCTCGATGGTGTAGTCCGGAACCGAGCGCCGCCCGAAAGCGCCGCCCATATACTGCTGGTGGTGGATGACCTGGTCGAAGCCGATCCCCAGGGCCGAGGCGATCCGCGCCCGCGACGAACCCGGCGCCTGGGTGCCTTCCCAGATTTCCACCGTCTTCGCCGCCGCGTCATAACGGGCGACGGCGTTCAGCGGTTCCATCTGCGCGTGATAGCCGTAATCGCTGCGGTACTCCGCACGGAACACCTTCGCCGCATTTGCGAACGCCGCGGGAGCATCGCCGGTGCGCTTGACCGGGGAACCCTGTGCCGGGTCCTTCGCCATATCCGCATAGGTCCCGAAAAGCGCCGCCTCTGAATCGTAACCGCGTGCGGCCGAGTCTTCGCTCCATTCGACCTCCAGCGCATCACGCGCGGCGATGGCATGCTCGAACGTATCGGCAACGACCGCGACACCACGGTCCAGTTTCACGATATTCGACACCCCCGTCATCGCGCGGATTTCAGCATCGTTCCAGCGCTTCGGCGTCGCCATCTGGACGGGTGAATGGACCGTGCTGGCGTAGACCATGCCCGGAACCTGCACATCGATAGCGAATTGCGCGGTGCCGTTAACCTTGGCCGGGATATCGGCGCGGGGCACCGGATGCCCGATGAGTCGGAAAGCCGTGTTCGGCTTCAGGTCCGCCATCGTCACCGCCGGCATGGTATCCGGCAGGTCGGCAAAAGCGGCGATTTCGCCATAGCCGAGCCGCCGCCCCGTCGCCGCATGTACCACCGTATTCGGTTCGGTCGTCAATGAGGCGGAATCGACACCCCAATGTTGGGCCGCGGCGTTCAGCAGCACCCGGCGCACCTGCGCAAACACTGCGACAAGCCGCGCGACGTAATGCTC
>CAXBEC010000799.1:0-1525 GCA_963974145.1 uncultured Alphaproteobacteria bacterium
AGATCGATAATCCTGAATCCGTCCAGCGGTCCGGCCATTGTCTTTCCCCGTCTAACCGTGCGGTACCAGAATTTGCCGGATCGTCGCACCGCTCTGCAGCTTGTCGAATCCGGCGTTGATCCCGTCGAAACCGACATGTTCGTTGATCAGCCTGTCAATTGGCAGCCGGCCCTGGCGGTACAGGCTGATGAAGCGCGGAATATCCCGTACCGGCACGCAGCTTCCCATGTAACTGCCCTTGATCGCCTTTTCCTCGGCCACAAGGTTACCCTGGTTGAAGGAAAATTCCGCGGTGGACGGCGACAGGCCCGCGGTGACGACCGTACCGCCATAACGGGTTACGGCGTAGGCCGTCTTCATTGCCGGGATGGCACCGGCCAGGTCGATGGCGAAATCAACGCCGCCATTGGTCAGGTCGCGCACCTGTTCGACGCATTTGGGATCGCCGGCATTTACCGTATGGGTCGCACCAAGCTGCCGCGCGAGGCCCAGCTTGTCGTCGTTCAGGTCAATGGCAATGATGGTTTCGGCGCCCCCCAGCTTCGCCCCCAGCAACCCGTTCATGCCGACGCCGCCCAGCCCGATGATTGCCACGCTGTCGCCCGGCAGGATGCGCGCCGTATTGATCACGGCGCCGACACCGGTCATGACCGCGCAACCGAACAGCGCCGCTTCGTACAGCGGCAGTTCCTTGTCGATCACGACAACCGAACCCCGGTCGACAACCGCATATTCCGCGAAGCAGGAAACCCCGGTGTGATGCGCCAGCGAGGCGCCATCCGCGTCGTGCAGGCGGCGACCGCCGCCCATCAGGTCTCCGACCGCCTTGGTCCGCGCGCCGGTTTCGCAAACCTGCGGCCGCCCTTCGAGGCAGCGGCGGCAGCGACCGCAACTGGGGCTGAACTGGAAGACAATGTGGTCGCCTTCCGCGACATCGGTGATGCCCGGCCCGATTTCAACCACCGAGCCCGCGCCCTCATGCCCCATGACCAACGGCACCGGCCGGGGCCTGGCCCCGTTGATGACCGACAGATCCGAATGGCACAGCCCGGCGCCACCGATCTTCACCAGAACCTCGTTCTGACCCGGCGGGTCGAGGGTCACCTCCTCGATGCTGAGCGGCTTGCTTTCGGCAAAGGGCTGCGGCGCATCGGTCCGTCGCAGGACAGCGGCTTTCATTTTCATTCGACATGTCTCCCGTATGTTCGACTGACGCGCCCTTGTTTCCGCGCGTTCGTGATTTCGTCCTGCTCTGTTATAGCTTGGCGGACCCGGTTGCCAAATACGGGAAATGGAGCGGACTGAGGTGCAGGCAGATATCGTCATTTGCGGCGCGGGCATTGCGGGCATCGCCGCCGCCCGCCACCTGGCCGCGGTATCCGGCGTTAACCGGGTGGTTCTGGTCGACGAGCGACCGCCGCTCACCCTGACAAGCGACAAATCGACGGAATGTTACCGTAACTGGTGGCCCGGCCCCGGCAACGCGATGGTGGCGCTGACCAACCGCAGTATCGACCTGCTGGAG
>CAXBEC010000800.1:0-1524 GCA_963974145.1 uncultured Alphaproteobacteria bacterium
ACTGTACCGCGATCACCACCTATGCACCGGGTTCCGACGACGAAATCCTCGCCAGGATCGCTGCCGTAACCGACACGCCGGCCAGCGCGACCTCCAAGGGCATCGTCACCGCGCTGGACGTGCTGAAGGCGAAGCGGGTCGTGCTGATCACACCCTACACCGCCGATATCAACCGGCGCGAGGTGGCGTTTCTGGAACGCCACGGCGCGGAAGTCGTCCACGAAACCGGCCTCGGCATTCCCGACAGCCCGACCATGTTCGCCGTCACCCCGGAGGAATGGGTCGATATCGCGCGGCAACACCGCCGCGACGATGCGGACCTGTATTTCCTGAGCTGCGCCGCGGTACGCACGGCGGAAGTTATCGACACGCTGGAAGCGGAACTCGGCCGGCCGGTCGTGACCAGCAACCTGCTGGGGGCCTGGCACGCCATGCGGTCCATCGGCGTGACCGAGCGGGTCAACGGTTTCGGCACCCTGCTGGCGGATCACTGATCCCCAGATTCAGTCGACTTCAAAACGGCGGATTCCATCCCGGTCAATCTCGATGCCAAGTCCGGGCCCGGTCGGCACCTGCACAACCCCGTTCACGTGGTCCAGCGGCTGTTTCAGCACCGCCTGGCGGAAGGGATGTTCGCTGCGGTCGAATTCCAGCAGCGGTTCGGTCGGCTTCCAGCCCGGCGGGTTATGGGGCAACACGGCGAGCAGTTGGAGTGACGCCGCCAGCCCGATACCCGTACCCCAGACATGCGGGATGTAGCGGATGCCGTGGGCGACGGCCATGTCGGCGATCTTCTTGCATTCCGACAGCCCGCCCGCCGCGCAGGTATCGGGCTGGATAATGTCGATCGACCGGGTCGCCAGGATGTCGCGGAAGCCGTAGCGGGTGTAGTCGCATTCGCCGCCGGACAGGGGAATTTTCAGCGCCGCCTTGATCTCCCGGTAACCGGCCAGGTCCTCCGGCACGACCGGCTCCTCGAACCAGCGGATATCCAGATCCTCCACCATCCGCCCCATGCGGATCGCGTCGATCACGTCATAACCGTGATTGGCGTCCATCATCAGTTTGATATCGGGACCAACAGCCCGGCGCACCGCGCGGGCGATGGCGGCGTCGCCTTCAACATCGAAACCGATCTTCAGCTTCACACCCTTGAAGCCATCCGCGACATAGCCGAGGGCTTCTTCCACCAGGTATTCCAGCGGGTCGCCCTCGTCCCGGCGGTACATGCCGGTCGCATAGGCTTCCACTTCGGTGCGCAGCGGTCCGCCCATGAGCTGGTGCACCGGCGCGTCGAAATACCTGCCCTTGATGTCCCACAGCGCGATGTCGATACCGCTGATGGCGCAGACCGGCATCCCCTTCTGCCCCTGGTCACGGCAACGGTCATACAGCGTCTGCCAGATCAGATCCGTGGCCAGCGCGTCGGCGCCGAGCAATAGCGGCTTGAACGACTGGATGATGGCGGCGATAGGCCGTGAGGGGCCGAAGCACTCGCCCCAGCCCGTAATGCCGGTATCGGTC
>CAXBEC010000801.1:0-1509 GCA_963974145.1 uncultured Alphaproteobacteria bacterium
GCGGCATCTGGGGGCGCGAGTCATCGACACCGTGGGTTCGCCGGAAAAGGCGGAACTGGCGCTGACGCATGGCTGCCACCATGTCATCCAGTACGGCAGGGAAGACGTCGCCGCGCGGGTGAAATCGCTGACCGGCGGGGAGGGGGTGCCCGTCGTCTTCGACGCCGTGGGCAAGGATACCTTCGAGGCATCGCTGAACAGTCTCAGGATCCGGGGGACACTGGTATCCTTCGGGACGGCGTCCGGGCCGACGCCGCCCTTCAATCTGTTCGACCTGAATGTCCGGGGGTCGCTTTTCGTGACCAGTGCCGGGCTGGCCTGGTACACGCGGTCGCGCGCGGAACTGCTGCAGCGCGCGGCGGAACTGATCGATCTTGTCGCGCGGGGCGTGGTCAGGGTGCCGGTGATGCAGCAATATCCGCTTGCGCAAGCTGCGGACGCGCACCGGGCGCTGGAAGGCCGCGCAACGACCGGAATGACGGTTTTGCTGCCCTGATTTTCTGCCCGGACTTGTTGCCCGGACTTGTTGCCCGAATCGGGCGGCCTACTCGCCGGCTGCCGCGGCCAGGTCGTCAGTGGCGATAGCCTGGGTATTCCCGGCCGGCAGCAGCATCGACAGCAGTGCGGCGCAGAGCACGAAGCCGACGGAGAACCACAGGCATCCGACCAGCCCCCATTGCTGGTAGGCGAGGCCCGAAAGGACGGTGCCGACCAGCCGCCCGCCTGCATTCGCCATGTAGTAAAAGCCAACATTCAGCGCGACCTTGTCCGCATCGCTGTAGGACAGGATCAGGTAGGAATGCAGCGAGGAATTCAGCGCGAAGGCGATGCCGAAGATCATCAGCCCGGTAACGACGGAAATCGCCGGGTCGATATCGAAACTGAGCGCGGCGACGATGCCGAGCTGAATGGCGGCCAGCAGGAAGGCCCAGTTGCGCGCCGATGGGCCGTTCGGCGTGCCGCGTCGCGCCATGATTTTCGGCGCAACGGACTGCACCATGCCGTAACCGATGACCCACAGCGCCAGGAAACCCCCGGTTTCGGTAAAGCTCCACCCCAGGCTGGCATGAAGGAATACCGGCAGGCCGACCACGAACCAGACATCGCGCGAACCGAACAGGAAGAACCGCGCGGCAGACAGGATGTTGATTTCCCGGCTCTTGGAGAAGATGGCCGAAAACTTGGCCTTGGATTTCGATTTTCCCATGCCGCGCGGCAACAGGAAAACCGCCCCGGCGAGTACGATGGCCAGCCCGGCGGCCATGGCGTACAGGGCGTCGATGAAGCCGAGGGTCGCCAGCAGCAGCCCGCCGAGGAAGAAGCCGGCGCCCTTCAGCGCGTTCTTCGAGCCGGTCAGGATCGCGACCCATTTGAACAGGGTCGATTCCGCGTTCTGCGGCACCACCAGCTTGATGGCGCTCTTGGAGCTCATCTTGGTCAGGTCCTTGGCGATGCCCGACAGGGCCTGCGCCGCCATGACGAAGGCGACGGATGTCCAGCGCGACCATT
>CAXBEC010000802.1:0-1508 GCA_963974145.1 uncultured Alphaproteobacteria bacterium
CGGCACCTTTGCGCCCCTGGCGCGGACCCGGCTGGCGTCACTGCGGCAAAGCCGCGGCGAGCCCCCCGTGGGAATTGCCGGAAAATGGGTCACGGAACCTATTACCAATCCCTATGACAGGAATGATCGATATCGTCTGCATTTCGATTTCCGGGTTCTCGGCGACAAGCTGCTGGGCAGCCTGACCCGCGCCTCGACCGATGACAGCCCCCGGAAATACCCGCCCACGACGCGCAGTATCGTCGACGGCAGCGTGGAAGGCACCACCCTGACCTTTCAGGAAGCATTTCAGGTGCTGTTGGGATCGGAAACGCAGGACCACCGCCGCACGTTTACCGGCGGAATCACCGCCGACGAAATCACCTTCTTCCTTCAGGATACCCTCGGCAACGCACCCATGGAATTTGCCGCCAGGCGCGAAAAAAAATAAGCCGTCTTGCGGGTGGGCCATGCTAAAAGATCGCGGCAACATGGCTGATACGAGGGAGGAAACACGATGCTCGACCTGAAAAGCAAGAAGGTGAACGGCCCGGTGATCCGGCTGAACGGCAGCGATAATGTCGTCGTCGCGCGTCTGCCGATCGAGGAGGGTGTCTCTCTCGAAGGCTATAATATCGTCACCCGGAACAAGGTGCCGGCGGGGTACAAGGTTGCCGTCCATGACATCAAGAAGGGCGAAGCGGTTCTGAAATACAACACGACCATCGGGTTCGCATCGGAAGACATCGCCGCGGGGACCATGGTCCACAATCACAATATCGCCTTCCAGGAATTCGACCTATTCCCGCGACTTCAAGCCGCTTGAACTGCTGCCGGAAAGCGAGCGCGCAACCTTCCAGGGCTATATGCGCGCCGATGGCCGCGCCGGAACGCGCAACTTCATCGCCATTGTCTCGACCGTGAATTGTTCGGCGACCGTGGTGCATGAAATCGCCGCCTGGTTCACCAAGGAACGGCTGGCCGAATTCCCCAATGTCGACGGGGTTGCGGCGTTCAGCCATGCGACCGGCTGCGGCATGGAAATGACCGGTGAACCGATGGACCTGCTCAATCGCACGCTGGCCGGATATATCCAGCACCCCAACGTCGCCGCCTCGCTGGTCGTCGGGCTGGGTTGTGAACGCTGCCAGGTCGGGGGGTTGTTCAGCGCCCAGAACCTGACCCCGGGACCGAACCTGCGCACCATGGTGATGCAGGAAGCCGGCGGCACGCGCAAATCGATCGAACGCGGCATTGAAATCGTCAAGGAAATGCTGCCGGAAGCCAATAAATGCACCCGGGAGACCGTCCCGGCCAGCCATATCACGGTCGGGCTGCAATGCGGCGGGGCGGCATCCTTTCCGAAACGGCGGAAATCTATGGCGTGGAGCACACACTTACGGCACGGGCGGCCACACCGGAGATCGGCAAGAAGCTGATCGACCGGATCCGCTGGTGGAAGGATGAATATTCCCCCGGTCGCGACGTGCAGATCAACGGCGTGGTCAGCCCCGGCAACCAGACCGGCG
>CAXBEC010000803.1:0-1503 GCA_963974145.1 uncultured Alphaproteobacteria bacterium
GATGCCCCGGGGCACGGACTGGATGGTGGCCGCGATCTTCGGGTTGATCGGCGCGGAATCGGCCGGCATGTCGAGGTCGCGGCTTTCGATCCGCTTGATCTCGTCGCGATAGGCGGCAGCTTCCTCGAATTCCAGATCGGCCGCGGAGGCCTTCATGCGCGCTTCCAGCGCCTCGATATAGGTCCGCAGGTCCATGCCAACGAGGTGCTTCAGCTTCGGATCGCCGATATCGACGGTGACATGGTCGCGCTCATAAACCGATTCCAGGATGTCGCCGATATCCTTGCGGATCGATTCGGGCGTGATCCCGTTCGCCGCATTATAGGCCTGCTGGCGTTCCCGGCGGCGATTGGTTTCATCCAACGCGTACTGCAGGGAGCCGGTCATCCTGTCCGCGTACAGCAGCACCCGCCCGTCGACATTCCGCGCCGCCCGGCCGATGGTCTGGACCAGCGAGGTGCGCGACCGCAGATAGCCTTCCTTGTCCGCATCCAGAATCGCGACAAGGGCGCATTCGGGAATATCCAGGCCTTCGCGCAGCAGGTTGATGCCGATCAGGATATCGAACACGCCGAGCCGCAGGTCACGGATAATCTCGATCCGCTCCAGCGTTTCCACATCGGAATGGATATAGCGGACCTTCAGCCCGGCCTCGATCATGTATTCGGTCAGGTCCTCGGCCATACGCTTGGTCAGAGTCGTGACCAGCACGCGTTCGCCTTTTTCAACGCAGAGATGGCATTCGGCCAGCAGGTCATCAACCTGGTTTTCCGTCGGCCGGATATGGCAGACCGGATCGATCAGCCCGGTCGGCCGCACAACCTGTTCGACAATGGTGCCGGCCGTGCGTTCCAGTTCCCACGGGCCGGGCGTGGCCGAGACAAAGATCGTCTGCGGCCGCATGCCTTCCCATTCCTCGAACTTCAGCGGGCGGTTGTCCATGCAGGACGGCAGGCGGAAGCCGTATTCCGACAGGGTCGATTTGCGCGCAAAGTCGCCCTTGTACATGCCGCCGAGCTGCGGCACCGTCACATGGCTTTCATCGACGATCAGCACCGCGTTGTCCGGCAGGTATTCGAACAGGGTCGGCGGCGGTTCGCCCGGTTTGCGGCCCGACAGGTAGCGTGAGTAGTTTTCGATCCCGGCGCAGGCGCCCGTCGCCTCGATCATTTCCAGGTCGAAGACCGTGCGCTGTTCCAGCCGCTGCGCTTCCAGCAGCTTTCCCGCCGCATTCAGCTTTGCCAGATGCTGTTTCAGTTCCGCCTTGATGCCGACAATCGCCTGCAGCAGGGTCGGGCGCGCCGTCACATAATGGCTGTTGGCGTAAATCCGGATCGTTTCCAGCGAGCCGATCTTCTCCCCCGTCAACGGGTCGAATTCGTGGATCGCCTCGACCTCGTCACCGAACAGCGACACGCGCCAGGCGCGGTCCTCGTAATGCGCCGGGAAGATTTCGATCGTATCGCCGCGCACCCGGAAAACCCCGCGCATGAAGGCCGTATC
>CAXBEC010000804.1:0-1503 GCA_963974145.1 uncultured Alphaproteobacteria bacterium
CTCCGGTCCGTTCTCGCGACCACCCCGGATGGCATCATCACAATCGACGAAACGGGCATTGTTGAATCATTCAGCCCGTCGGCGGAACGGTTATTCGGCTACCGCGCGGATGAAGTGATCGGCCGCAACGTCGCGATGCTGATGCCGGAACCCTACCAGTCGAACCATGACCAGTATCTCAGCCGCTACATGAGTACCGGCGAGAAAAAGATCATCGGCATTGGCCGGCAGGTCGAGGCCCGCCGCAAGGACGGGTCCGTCTTTCCGATGAACCTGGCGGTCAATGAAATCAATACCCGCGGCACGCGCCTGTTCACGGGCGTTATTCATGACGTCACGGACCAGATGGCGCGCGAGGAGGAATTGCGGCAGTCGCAGAAGATGGAAGCGGTGGGGCAGCTGACAGGGGGGGTTGCGCATGACTTCAACAATCTGCTGACCGTAATTCTGGGCAATCTGGAAATGCTGGAACCCCGCCTCGCGGGTGACAGCCAATCCGGCATCCTGCTGCAGGAAGCGATGGAAGCGGCGGAACTCGGCGCCCAGTTGACAGAGCGGATGCTGGCCTTCGCGCGGCGGCAGCCGCTGGAACCGACGATCATCGACCTGAACGCGCTGGTGCGGGACATGACAGACATGCTGCAGCGAAGTCTTGGCGCATCGGTCGAAATTTCCACAGTGCTGGCAAAAAACCTGTACAGAACAAAGGCCGATCCGACACAGCTTCAAAACGCGCTGC
The DNA here is from genome assembly GCA_963974145.1 of uncultured Alphaproteobacteria bacterium. Classification (GTDB taxonomy): domain Bacteria; phylum Pseudomonadota; class Alphaproteobacteria; order UBA8366; genus MarineAlpha4-Bin1. The sequence goes on from CAXBEC010000804.1 coordinate 740, forward strand.
TGAACCTGTGTATCAATGCACGGGATGCGATGCCGAATGGCGGCAGGCTGTCGATCGAAACAGCGAATACCGGCATTGACGAGGATTACGCAAAATCGCGTGTGGAGGTGACTCCCGGTGACTATGTGATGCTGTCGGTCTCGGATAACGGCACCGGTATGTCGCAGGAAACTCTGTCACGCGTCCTGGAGCCGTTTTTCACCACGAAGGAAGTCGGTGCCGGATCCGGCCTTGGCCTGAGCACGATTTACGGTTTTTCCCGGCAGTCCGGTGGGCATCTGCGCCTGTACAGTGAGCTTGGCGTGGGTACGACCGTCAGCCTTTATCTGCCGCGGATTGACGATGAAATCGCCCCGGATGCGCGCCCGGATGAGGCCTCCGGGGAACCGGATACGAATTCGGAGACGATTCTCGTTGTCGAGGATGATTACCGCGTGCGCCGAACGACCGTGGCCCGTGTCCGGGAGCTTGGATACAATGTGCTGGAAGCGGCCAACGGCCAGACGGCCCTTGAATTACTGCGTGACAATCCCGCGGTAGACCTGCTGTTTACCGATGTGGTGATGCCGGGGGGCATGATAGGCTCGGCGCTCGCCGAGGAAGCATTCCAGATGAACCCGGGACTCAAGGTGCTGTTTACATCCGGATATACGGAACATGCCGGGGTCCAGGCGGGCGCCATCAAGGAAGGTGGCGATCTGCTGAAGAAACCCTATCGCCGGCCCGAACTGGCGGCGAAGCTCCGCGAAATTCTCGACCGGTGA
>CAXBEC010000805.1:0-1502 GCA_963974145.1 uncultured Alphaproteobacteria bacterium
GGATGGCTTCAATCTGGTCATCGAAGCGCTTCAGCTGAACGACATCAACACGGTCTATAACGTGCCGGGAATTCCGATTACGGATCTGGGGCGGTACATGCAGGGCGCGGGCATGCGGGTGCTGTCGTTCCGGCATGAACAGAACGCCGGCTATGCGGCGGCGATCGCCGGGTACCTGACAAAGAAACCCGGCGTCTGCATGACCGTTTCCGCGCCGGGTTTCCTGAACGGGCTGACGGCGCTGGCGCATGCCACGACCAACTGTTTCCCGATGATCCTGATCAGCGGGTCGTCCGAACGCGAAATCGTCGATCTGCAGCAGGGCGATTACGAAGAAATGGACCAGCTCGCCATTGCCAAGCCGCTGTGCAAGGCGGCCTACCGGGTTCTGAATGTCGAGGATATCGGCATCGGGATCGCGCGGGCGATCCGCGCCGCGGTCTCCGGGCGGCCCGGCGGGGTCTATCTGGACTTCCCGGCGAAGCTGCTCGGCCAGGTCATGGATGCGGCCGCGGGCGAGAAAACGCTGGTCAAGGTCATCGACGCCGCGCCGCGCCAGTTGCCGGCGCCGGAATCGATCAAGCGCGCGCTCGACGTGCTGAAGGGGGCGCAGCGGCCGCTGATCATTCTGGGCAAGGGCGCCGCCTATGCCCAGGCCGATGATGCGGTCCGCGAATTCGTCGAAAAAAGCGGCATTCCCTACCTGCCGATGAGCATGGCCAAGGGGCTGTTGCCCGATACTCACCCGCAATCCGCCGGTGCCGCGCGTTCGCTCGCGCTGAAGGAAAGCGACGTGGTGATGCTGATCGGCGCCCGGCTCAACTGGCTGCTGTCACATGGCAAGGGCAAGACCTGGGGCGACAAGCCCAAGAAGTTCATCCAGGTCGATATCGAACCCAAGGAAATGGACAGCAATGTCGAAATCGTGGCCCCGGTGGTCGGCGATATCGGTTCCTGTGTGCAGGCATTGCTGGACAGCATGGGCAGCGACTGGTCCGTGCCGCCGGAAGCCTGGACCGGCGCCGTTCGGGAGAAGGTGGAAAGCAACGTGGCCCGCATGGCGCCGCGGCTGCAGAACAACAATGTGCCGATGGATTACCAGGGTGCGCTGGGTGCATTGCGCCGGATCATCAAGGAACGGCCGGACGCCATTCTGGTCAATGAAGGCGCCAATACGCTCGATTTTGCCCGCAGCATCATCGACATGTACCAACCCCGCAAGCGGCTTGATGTCGGGACCTGGGGCGTCATGGGGGTCGGCATGGGCATGGCCATCGCGGCGGCGGTGGAAACCGGCAAGCCCGTGCTGGCGGTTGAAGGCGACAGCGCCTTCGGGTTCTCCGGCATGGAGATCGAAACGATCTGCCGCTACAAGCTGCCGGTCTGCGTCGTTGTGTTCAACAATGGCGGCATCTATCAGGGCACCGGCGTCAATCCGTCCGGTGGTGACGATGTCTCGACGACCGTCTTCGTCAAGGATTCCCGTTACGACATGATGATGC